>CALCCV010000621.1 GCA_937900305.1 uncultured Pseudobdellovibrionaceae bacterium
GTGACTGGAGTTCAGACGTGTGCTCTTCCGATCTAGGCACCCAGATTGGCGCGATAGCCATTCACGGTGGTCTGTGCAGAGTCCAATTGGCCCAAAGCCTCTTGAGCTCCTTCTTTGGCGGAGAAGTCCAAATCTGATAAACTCAAAGCATCCAACGTCGCAACGTTTGCGCTAGAATCAAAAGAGATTCGGTCATTTTCTGCGTTGTTAAAAATACCGACTTGAAAGTCAAAAGTCGGAGTGGATCCATCGAGAAGTTTTGTCGTGCCCCAAGTGGTCACGTTACTGATTCGTTGCACCTCTGATTTGAGCTGCTGAACCTCTTTGTTGATGAATCCGCGCTCTACGTCACCGACCGTATCAGATGCGGCTTGGATGCCGATCTCACGAAGTCGAACGATGATGCTCGACATTTCGTTCAAACCGCCCTCTGCAGTTTGGACCATCGAGATGCCATCATTCGCATTGCGCTGGGCTTGTGTGATAGATCTTGTTTGCGCTTTCAAACCCTCTGAAATCGCAAGACCTGCAGCATCGTCTGCTGCGATATTGATGCGTGATCCAGAGGACAACTGTCCCATCGATTTTTGCATCACCCTTTGGCTGCCAATCAGATTTCTCTGAGCATTGACTGCCGCTACGTTTGTAGAAATTCTCATTCCCATGGACTATCCTTCCGCTTTGTTCATTCGTTCCCATCCCTGTCAGTTATCAACCCTAAGGCCCAGAGCATCAGTGCTTTGGTCCCTTGCACATTGTCGTTCGTGATATACATTTCGGGCGGAAAGGCCGGATCTACACTCTACGGAGGTACAGTTTTTCAAGAAAAATGTGGTTCTCGACTCAAGTTTCTCCACCCCCTGACTCAAGACGAGACACTCACCGTCTCAAACCTCACCATCGCGCCGTTTTCCATCTAAATTGAGACACCTAAATTTCAAACAGAGACGGCGATTATTGAGACGAAGGCGAATTTCTATTGAGACGAAGGCGAATAGTTACTGACGTGAAGGCAAGTATTTACCCGGATTGTTGAAAACGTCATTCACAAGCTCTTCTTCAGAGAGAGCACTCGTCGCTATCTTGTAAGTGACTTTTAGCGACTCCATCGCCAGTGCGAGCGTGCTCGCTCGACCCATCTTTAAATTGATCAAATGAACCAGCTTGGCGTTCTTCAACGTGGGCCGCATCACCGCAGATTTTTTTTGGGGAATCGGTTCCCAATCTAATTTCGCCGCAAGACTGCGAATCTCTGGAGATTGAGATTCTGGAAAAGAAATTGGCGCGAAATGATCTGCGACGGCTTGATCCGTGGAAAAAAAAATCTGTGCTATACCCACACTCACGAATACAACCACCCACAGAACTTTTCGAGATTCACTATTCCATACTTTCACCATGACCTCCTAAAATGATTTTCCCAGAAGGTTTGCAAATTGAGCGAGCGCTTCTAACGGCGATGAGCGCCGACCCGGATCCGAGGTCCGTGAAATGCATTTTTTGATTTTGTCAAAACGAGCGCTCCGTATCGCTCGTCCTACCGTCGCGAAACAGCGGCGCTGCCTTCGTCGAAAAAACGCAGCGGCCAAAATGCAGCATCGCCAGCATAATCAACGCCCACTCTCTCTGCGCTGGCGATGACCAGGGGACGATGATCTGATTCGCAGATCCAGATTCGCGGGCCCTCTAGGAGCAGACCCGAATCCTCTCTAGTTAAGCCCAGATGACGGCAAAGTTTTCCGGGCCCAGCGGCCGCGCGATCGTGAGGATCTTCAAGCTCAAGAGCTCGAATCAAAACGGCTTCAGGTTCACCCTCCCCTGCAGTGACGACATTGAAGCAGTTGTGCATTCCGTAAATGAGATAAACATAGCTGTGCCCACCGCTCAGGTACATGGCTTCGGTGCGAGATGTGCGGCGATGGAGATAGGTGTGACAGGCGGGATCTTCGACTCCTATATACGCCTCAACTTCGACGATCCGTCCTTGCCGAACGGATCCATCATTCGAGCGAACACAGAGCTGAAGCCCGATTAAATCGCGTGCAACCTGGATCGTTTCGCGTTGGAAAAAAACCAGTGGCAGCTTCTTAGGGACAAATTTCATAGAGGCGTATCAATCGAGTGCCGAAATAGGATCCTGCCTTTTGAAGATCCCATGGCGGATGAGGAAAAAACTTTGCGGTCGCGCATTGCCCCTCTTTCACCACGGCCCACTGACCATCCTCGGTGGAGCCGGTGAGAATTTCGGAAGTCACCTTGTCTTTGATGGCGACCGAAAAAGACAATTTGGGTTTCGGTGGCGCATTGGCACTGGTCGGAGCCAGCATCGAGTAAGGTACATCGATGGGTTGAACTCCCATGACGAGGCCCGTGATCTCACGCGCAAATAGATAAGGATAAAAACTGACCAGCCCCACTCCGGCGCCAATCAATAGAATCAGGAACAGAAAAACGCGGATGAAAACTTTCATACCTAGGCCTTAGTCCCAGCCTCTGGCTTTGTCAAACTGGACCTCGACTCACAGGACTAGATCCAAGCCACACCTGGTTGATCGTCCGCTGTTCAATGATCTGTGCGTATTGCCGATAGAATGGTTGAGATGAATCTTTCGCAAACAGAAAAAATCATTGGAGCGACCGTTGCCCTCGCCATCCCGGCGTTGATATGGCTGCTACAAAGTGATGCATTTTGGTCAGAAGCCAAATCTTCTTCGGGCGAAAAACTCGGAGCTCTGGTGACTATTCGCAATGACGTGCGCTTGAAAGACGAAACTTCGTTCAATTGGAATACCGCTCAAGTGAACGACGACGTCTTCTGGAACGAGAGCCTCTTTACTGGACCAAAATCAGAAACCAAACTTCAATTGATCGACGGCACAACTTTGATCTTCAGTGCCAATTCATTGGTTCGTTTCACGAAAGTCGATGGTCTGACGAAACTGAATTTGAAACAAGGTTCGATCATCACCGAAGTCGCTGCCACCGCCGCACCGATCTTGGTTGAAAACGAAGGCAAGACATTCGAAATCAAAGCTGCCGTCGGAACTCAGGTGAAATTGTCCAAAACGAGAGCGGCTCCTATCAAATTCGAAAAAACAAAAGGGACCGTCGAAGTTCGTGAGACCGTTTCGCAAGCTCCCGTCACGGTCAAAGAAGTCACTCTCGAAGAGATCGTAAAACAAACCCCGGGCTTGCCAGATCTGGCTCTGGCAACTCCAACTTCCGAGCGAGAACCAGAACCAGAGAGAAAAGTCCCACCGCCAGAAGATAAACTCCCAATCGAAGTTGCAAAACCAGAGGCTCCGACTCTAGCCATTCTCAGTGACTGGCCTGAGGACAAACGCTTTTTCATCAACGAACCCTTGCCCCTTTCGTGGAACAGCTCTCACGTTGGCAAATTCAAAGTGCAATGGAAACAAAACGAAATCATCAGATCCACAGAAGAAGCGAGCGAAAAATCAACTGTACTTTTCGCGACTGATTTAGACCCTGGCACCAATGAGTTTGAGTGGCGAGCGCAGGCCATCGCCGACGACGGCAGCGTCGTGAATGAAACTCCCTGGCAAAAACAAGCCATTCGATTCCACGAAATTCCGAAATTGACATCGCCGACACCGAATCAGATCTTTCGCTTGAAGCCGGCAGAGGTTGAGTCCTTCAAACTCAGCACGACGGGTGCACTTGTGCACCTCGACCAATTGGCACTCCAACTTGAAATTTCTCGAACAAAAGATTTTGCCAACCCACTTATGAATTCAAAGTGGCCTCGCTCCTCTGCTGAAAAATTCGAAGTCTCTGGCGATGTGAGCGGCCTGAGGGGTGGAACCTATTTCATCCGCTGGCGAGCCACCAATGGCGAAACGCTTGTCACGCGTTGGTCTGAACCTCGAGCTTTTCAAATCTTTGTCGAAAAACCGATGGTCGTGACTCCACCGAAAGTTGCGGACTCTGTGATTCGATTTGTCGCCGATTCTGAATCGCCATCATTCAGCTGGGATGCTGGAAATGCCGAACAATTCGAAGTGCAATGGTCAAAGTCAGCGGACTTTGCGCAAGCCGAATCCGAAATGATAGAAGACACGACCTGGACCTTGAAGAGCAATCAACCAGGAATCACATACGCCAGGGTCATCGGCAAAAAAGAGGATCGCACCAGCGAAGTTTCGCCAAGTGTTCAATTCATCGGACTTTGGCCCGCTCCGAATCTCATCACTCCGGACTCAAAGGCCCTGAAAACGGAGCGAAGTATCGCTTCACTCCCACCTGAGCGTCTGCATGTTGAATGGGGCCCGCATCCGGCCACACAGTTTCAACTCTGGGTGGCCAAAGATCAGAACATGAGTCAAGCGCGCCGCCTTCCTGTCAATAAAACCACTTTTGAAATGGGTATTCGAAATCCAGGAACCTATTTTTTCCAAGTTCATTGTCCCGGCAGGGACATTGAACTCTGCCTTCCTTCGGAAATCAAAAAATGGTCTTATGATGTCCAACCCGGTCTCTCGGCGCCTGCCATTCTTTCACCGCAAGCCAAAACGACCATCTACACATCCGACAAATCCTCAGCCATGGTCGTCACCTGGTCCGACAATCCCAAAGCGAAAAGCTACGAGCTCGAAGTCAGCCGCGACGAATCCTTCAAACGCGGGGTCACACGCTTAGCAGCCCGCAAACCCAGCTCGCTCGTCGAATCCTCACTTGGCAAGGGCCTCCACTATTTCCGGGTCAGAGCCCTCGCCGAAAAACCCCAATTCAATTCCGACTGGTCCAAACCCAGCAGCATCCAAATCAAGGAAAAATCAACTTATTTTACTAAATGAATTCCAACGATGCACCGATTCGCACACTCCCGTCCACAACCCCAATAAAATCTACAACCGGCTAATTCCCAGCATCTTCACTTTCGAGCAACTCAGTTTCATCGGTGACTCCCGCAGGCTCCGAAGGCAAATGTTTGAGTAAGAACTGGTAGACATTTTCTCCCATCACTTTGCGAATCGTTGGCTCGGGAACGCCGACTTTTTGCAACTGGGCTGTGATTTGGCCGAGGTCCGCCGCATCGATGGGTGAGCTGACGTAGCCATCAAAATCGCTACCGAGCGCCACCGAATCTGCGCCAATCAATTTGACGAGATAGGTGATGCTATTGACGACCGATGCCACCGATTTTCCGCAGGTGGCATCCGACCAAAACCCAACGCCAATCAAACCGCCCTTTTGGGCAACCGCTTTCAACATTTCATCAGAAAGATTGCGATTGTTGTCACAAACGGCCTTCACGCCACCGTGAGAAATTAGAAAGGGTTTAGTCGCGTACTTGAGCAGATCGCGAAGAGTCGCCTCGGAGGCATGAGCTCCATCAATGATGATGCTCTTCTCTTCCAAGCGGCGCAGCCACTCACGACCCTTTTCAGTCAGACCACCCTTGCCTTCACCGTGTCGTGACCCAGCCCAAGCGGTGTCAAAAAAATGAGTGGGCGCCATCATGCGGTAACCCCAAGATTGAAATTCATCGATGGCATCGAGGCTGTCTTCCAGAGCTTGCGAACCTTCCAGACTCAACCACACTCCGACGACCGAGGAATCCTCGGCCCGAGCCAACCGCAGCTCTTCGAGATCTTGTTTTTTTTGAATCCAGATCAGCTGCCCTTCGGCTGCGACCACGGCCTCCTTGACCTTTTGAGACTGGTGAAAGGCCCGCTGCTTGAGCGAAGACCAAGTCGCGACCGGCCAACGCTGAGCCACCATCAGTGTGGTCAGTGCATCGGTGTCACCGGAGTTGCGCTCATAGTTTTGCCCTTTGGGCGACTTTGTCACCACACTCAAGGTTTGTAGAGCTCCGTTGCCCTTGACCATACGAGGAACGTCCCAGTGGCCGAAATGAGATTCTTTTAAAATATCGCGGTTCCACAAAAGGGTGTCCGCATGAAGATCAGCAACAAAAAGATCTTTGTGCAGCGGAGGAACGGGCAGATGTATATTTTCCGTGGTGAGAGGATAAAGCCCATTTTTCGAGCGATCGACGTACTGGGGAATCACGAAGAAAAAAAGCCCACCGCCGACCACCGCCAGCGCAAGAGCCCCAATGCCCGCCTTTCGCCAGGGACCTAAAGGGCGTTTCTTAGGATCGGGAGACGTCTCGTCCCCGGCCGGCCGGCCAACCCGCGGGCTCCCTCGGGAAGTGCTTTGCGACGAACTTGTGTGGCTTCCAGAGCCAAAATGCTCTCGCGGGAGGTCGTCATCTCGGTCCTCAGAACTGTCATCGGGCGGGTTCGAGTCTTGGCTCATGACTCATCTCACTGGAAGTTTTCGCACCTGGCAAGAGCACGTTGACACCTCACCCCAAGATTGAGGAAGGACTCAAGCTTCAAGGATTCACGCTTTACAAGAGGTGCATTCCCGATTACATTTCAAAACCTTTGATATGAGGAGTCGAAATGGCTAAAAAAAGCGGCAGAATTATTGTGACATTGGAATGCACCGAAGCCAGAGGCGAAGGCAAACCTCCTTCACGCTACACCACCACCAAAAACAAAACGAAGACCCCCAGTCGTTTGGAAAAAAAGAAGTACAATCCCAACTTGCGACGGCACACGGTCCATCGCGAAACCAAATAGTCTGTTGAGCGATGATACTTTCAGATCGGCAGATTCTTGAAAACATGAACCAGGGCTTCATCAAGATTGAGCCCTACCGACGGGCGTCCTTAGGAACGAACTCCTACGATGTCCATCTGGGCCCGATCTTAGGGGTTTATGTCGACAGTGTTTTGGATGCCCGAAAGCACAATCGCATCGAAACCTTTTCCATTCCCGAAGATGGAGTTTTGCTCACGCCAGACAATTTCTATTTGGGTGTGACCGAAGAGTACACCGAGACTCTGCGGCACGTGCCGTTTTTAGAGGGCAAAAGCAGCGTGGGTCGCCTGGGAATTGACATTCACGCGACGGCTGGCAAAGGCGACGTTGGCTTTTGCAACTACTGGACGTTGGAAATCAGCGTTAAGAAACCGGTTCGAATCTATGCGGGAATGCCCATCGGGCAACTGATCTACTTCGCCGTCGAGGGCGACGTTGACACCCCTTACAACACCAAGGCGAGCGCAAAATACACTGACAAGGTGGCTCGACCCGTTGAATCCATGATGTTTAAAAATAAATTCTAAGACCTCATTCTACAGACCTTTATTCTAGAGACCTGCTCTAGAGACCTTTTGAAGTTCCAGTTTTAAATGAACTCGCGCTCCAGAAAATCACGGTAGGTTTTGGCCACCCAGGGCGAATCGTCAATCGGCAGATCATGCCCTGCCATCGGGTGCAGCTTGAGCGTGGCGCCCCAGGCGCTGGCAGCCGCCTCTGAACAGCGACACGACACCAACCGATCCTGACGGCTAGCCATCAGCAATGTCGGCACCGACGGCCTCTCCAGAGCTTTGAAGCGCGAAGCTGACCACAGTTGGCGAGCAAAGTTCACCCGACTCACAGGGTGCGCCAAACTATAAGGTAAAATGACATTATAGGCTCGCGATCTCAGATCTGGATCGTTGACCACTGTTTCCAAAATGCCAGCCTCGACCAACTCGGGGCTTGGATTTAACAACAATTTCAAAAGTCGAGGGTACGTCGCCGGAATGAGCCTGTCCGTAAAGGGACTGAGTCCACGAAAGCTGGAGTTAATGAGCGCAAGTGAAGCCATGTCTTGGGGGTGGCTGCGAGCCCATTCATAAGCCACCATCCCGCCAAGTGAAATTGACAAGATGTGAAAAGGTCGGATGAGCTGCGCCGTCTTCTCACGAAGGTAGTTCAGATTTTCAGCCAAAGTGAGGGGACTTTTAAGCTGATGGGCGTCTCCGTTACCTGGCAAATCGATAAATTCAAGCGGATGATCAGGGAGTTGACGTCGAAGCTCATCGGGGAACCAAGCCCAATGCCCCTGCCCTCGAATCAAACCGCGCAGAAGCACGATGGGCGTTTTGGTGCCATCGCGCGAACTCAAGTTCCGTACCACGCGTCGCGCGCTTGCAATTCGTGTTTGTTTTTTTGCTCGGGCCCGAGACTGCACCACACATCGGGGGATGAAATCGCGCGGATCATAAAATCAAAGAGCGTGTTGTGTCGACGCAAAATACGTTGTTGTCGATGGCGCTTCACTGGATTGAAGGGACCGTCCGCTGAAAAAATTTGCAGGGGATTCTTTTTAACCCACAGCCAACTACCCATCTCCAGGCACAGTGGCAAGTACACTCCCCGCCCATTTTGAATTTCGTACTCGTCATAGAGGTGATCCCAAATATCCCCGTGAGTGGTGTAGTTTTTTGCTTGGGGTTCAATTTCATAGAAATGGTGGGGATACGTTCGTTCAAGTAACGATTTGAAGGAATGTGCGTAAGCCAGGCCGGGGTAAGGTTTTGTTGTCTTAGCGTAGGGAAACCACAAACGGTCGCGAACGCCAAAACCAGAATGAAAATCCATGGTGACCAAGCAGCGACTTTGAAAACCTTCACGACGAACGGCATTCACAAGCGCCGATGATTCAATCTCCATGCCTTCACCGACGACTCCTCGGTACCAGGGCAACAGCGGTGAAATGCGGTGGCCACCCAGCAGCCAGGGTGGCGAGTCGGCCTCAACGGGTGCATTCCGCATCAGATCCACACCGCGAGGATTTGCGCGACTCTTGGTGATGATTCCGACGGGATTCACCAGCGGAATAAAAAAAATGCGAACATTTTCGAGAGTTCGTTGAATCGTTTCATCCCAGAGAGTGAGTTCACTCAGCGATTTGAAAAGAGCCAGACAAACCTGCGCGCCGATGCGCTCAAGGCCATGCACACCACCGACGAGACCGAGCGTGGGGGCTCGAGGATCTCGTGTGCCGAAGGTGATTTTGTGTATTGGGAAACTGTGGCTCGAACCTTCAGAGCGTGCGATCACTTCTGTGCGCACTAGATCCCCCAGCTCACTGAGCTTGGTGGTAATTTCGTTCAGCTCGTCCAGTTCTTTCATAACCTCCATAGTCCCAGGTTTCAGGGAACAAAGGACAGACCAGACTCATTGCAGCAGCTCTTTCGTCCAGACTTGTACGGCTTCGTCTTCAGGAGGAATATGACCAGAGTTTAGCATGGCCCGTGGGCCGGGAGATTTTATGAGCATCAAAGTACTTCTCCAGAGTATGTGGCAAGACTACTGCGACCTCAATCCGTCTGCCAAAAAAATTCACGACCTTTTCGAAGACAAAGGCGAAACCGTTGTCAACGACCACATTGCCCTTCGTACATTTCAGCACCCCAAGTTGGGCTTGAAGGTTTTGGCCCGCCACTTTGAAGTGCTGGGATACAAAAAAATGGGTGAATACCGATTTGAAGAAAAAAAACTGTATGCTGAGCATTTCGAACACGTCCGCGGAGAGGAACCAAAAATCTTCATCAGTGAACTCGAGTTGCACCGCCTATCACCATTCGTTCGCGATGAATGTGAAAAAATGATCGCGCAAGTTCCAGCAACCGCGCCGTTAAATTATGATTTTTTATACTCTGGGCGGCACTGGACGATGAGCCACGCAACCTACTTGGCGCTGGCGGCCGAGAGTGAGTATGCCTCATGGCTCGCGGCCTTTGGATTTCGGCCCAATCATTTCACTGTAAGTGTAAATCACCTTTCAAAGTTGGCGGACCTTCCGACACTCAATGCCTTCGTCAAGCAGAATGGTTACGTCCTAAATGCCTCGGGGGGAGAGATCAAGGGCTCGGTGGCCGTCCACCTTGAGCAAAGTTCGACGATGGCTCGCCCCGTGTTGACAGAATTTTCAGATGGCAAATTCGAAGTCCCGGGTTGTTACTACGAATTTGCCAAGAGATACCCGCTGGCCGACGGAAAACTCTACCAAGGCTTCGTTGAAAAATCGGCCGATAAAATTTTTGAGAGCACAAATCGTCAATGATTCAATTTTCGGAATAAAAAAATCGGAAATTTTCAATGAATGAGCTCCGTTCAAGATGCCAGTCACTTCGACTGGGGCGGCTGGGGCGGCGGCGCTTTCGGATGAGGTGCCTCGGGCCGTGGAGAGTTGTCTCCTCCGCCCTCACCGCCCAGGTGTGGACGCGAGCGAGGTTCTTTTTTTTCTTCAGCTTTCAGCTGGGCTCGATACTCTTGCACAATCTTTGCGGTCTTCGGATTGGTGGGTTGATCGATCACTTCCAGAACCTTTGCCACGCGGTGAAGATTTGAAATCCAGTCTGAAAAGACCAACTTGTTGCCCATGGGATTGAGCTCGCCATCATTGGATTGGAGAATTCGCAACTCTCGATAGATCTGTTCAGCAGAAACATTTTTGCATTCATAAACCCAAGTCACCATATTTTGGGGACGCAGCGGAGGAAGTTCTTTGACGACGGCGATGCTATTGCGAATCACCTTTCGCGCCTGCTGAACCAAAATCACTTTGTCCTTGCGGATCCAGGCCAACCCATTGAGAGCCAAAACATCAGCCAACTGATTGAAAGCCTCTTCCTTTGATATGGGTTGCGGATTGAGAATCGTCGCTTTGCCACGAACGTTTGCATCGAAGTTGAAAGCTTGGCCCGTCGCTTTGGAGTACTGGGCTATAATTTCGCTGAGTTCCGCGTCTGGAAAATTGAAAGGCATAGAATCTTGTGCCAACGCCGAAGTCGACAGCCCCAGTGAAAGGGACATGATAGCAAAAATGAGAAAGCAATGAACGGGCGACTTGACCATGCGACCTCCGTAGTGCTGATCATGGCGGCCACTTGAGAGGATGTAAACTCTTATCCGTAGCTTGAAGAAATCTTCAAGCTAGATTCGCACGTTGCTGGCAATCAAATGACTTTGCTTGAAGGGATTTCAAGCCACTTTTTTTATGACTTGGTGAAAGACCTCGGAGTCAGACTCAGCCGCTTCAACTGAATTCCAAGTGCGGTGCGCTTGGAGAAATATTCTGACCAGTTGGGGGTCAAACTGCGTGCCCGAACACCGCTTGAGTTCACCGTAAATGATTTCGTCGGGCAAACCTTTTCGGTAGGCACGAGTCTGCGACATCGCATCGTAGGTATCGACGACCAAAATGACTCGCGCGAGAAGCGGAATTCGTTCACCGATCAATTTATCTGGATAACCCTCGCCATCCACACGTTCGTGGTGACCGCGGACGGCTGGCACAATTCCTTTGAAAAAATTGTGGTGCGCGAGCGGTTTTAAGATCATCTCTGAAATCACCGGATGACTTCGCATGATGTCCATTTCTTTTGGATCCAGTTTACCAGGCTTTTGAATGATTTCTTGATCGACACCCATTTTACCGATGTCATGAAATAGGCCTGAGAACTCAGCGGTCATTTGCTCATACTCGTTGAGACCCATGTCTCTTGCGAGTTTACGAGCCATCTGGCCGACACGACAGCAGTGCTGGTACGTTCCCGGATCCACTGCATTGAGGGTTTCCATCAAAGCTTTCGCCGAGTCGTAAACCCAATCTGGTACATCTCCCCAGGACATCACGTGCCTCCATAAACCAGGGTTTCATCTAGGCCAACGTACATTCCGACAACCCAGATAAAAGATGAAGAAAACTTCATCTACCCGCTTTTCGTCGAGTCTGTAAATTACTTGAGAAGTGTTAAATAACTTTTGCAATCCAGAATGACCTAGGAATGCTTCAATTCGACGTCTTCAACCCACAGGGAGCCCTCTCCGATCGACAGAGAAATTTGATCTCACCTTGAATCACTAAATCCTTGATCGAATCTTAAACTGAGACTTTCTAAGTCGAATTTAATTGAGTCAAAATCACCTCGATTTTCGTTTTGATTCGGACCAAACCGGATCAGATCATCATCCAGTCGAGTCCAATTTTTTCAATACTGCTGCGGGTTTCGTACCCGTTACCTCAGAAATTCCCTACAGTAGAGGCAGATATGTCATTGCAAAACTGCGAACAGCAGATCAGACAAGGAAAGTTTGATGAGGTCCGGGCGTTTTTAAAAACCCAGAATCTTGCCAAGCTGAACCGTTCCGATGCGTTGAGCCTTTCGAACTTCGCCCGTCGAACCGGTCTCTATTCGTTGGCCGTCCGTGCCCTTTGGCCGATTGTCCGCGCGCAAAATTTAAAAATTACGAACCCCACGGACTCTGAAGTTTCTGAGTACGCCGTCGCGCTGTATCGATTGGGCGCCATTCGAGAGGCTGAACAACTTCTGCACCCCCTTGTCGCACGAAAAAACACGGAATCGCTTCTCTATTTGTCTTGGTGCCATTTCAATCAATGGGAGTATAGCAAAGCATTGCCACTTTTAAAAACCTACGGCACCCAAGATCAGTTAACGCCTTATCAACTCGTCGTCGGCAAAGTCAATTTGGCCGCAGCCTTGGTGATGCTGAAACAAACGCAGGAAGCGCAATCTTTGCTTGCCGAAATACGCGTGTTTACGGCCAAAAACAATCATCACCTGCTTTATGCCAACTCCCTCGAGCTCGCCGCCCAATCCAGTTTGCAAGAAGGAGATCTGACTTCGGCCGAAACCTTTTTGAATGAAGGATGGAATCTTCTGAAAGACACTCCTTCCGTGGCGCGACTCTATGTTTCGAAGTGGCGGGCCGTTCTGAAATTGTCGCGTGGAGAGACAGATCAAGGTCATCGAGATTTATCTGATGTTCGCGCGGAAGCTCACGCTCTCCGCGACTTTGAAACCCTTCGTGAATGCGATCGAATGGAAGTGCGCTTTCGCCCGTCCAACTTAGAACTCGCGCGCCGTCTTTTTTACGGAACTCCCTATCCTGCCTATCGCGAAAGTTTGTTGGCCGATGGCGTGGTCAATGACCATGACTTGGGAGAAGTTCACCATCACCCGGCTCAAGAAAACAACATCATTGATTTGGCCGGCGCTAAATTGAACAGCGAATCTTTTATGGAGGAGGGGCGTTCTTTACATCGCCTCCTTTTCACCCTGAGTCTCGATCTCTATAAACCACAAAGTATCGGGACCATTTTCTCATGGGTTTACCCAACTCAATTCTACGATCCCCTTCATTCACCAAATCGACTGCATCAACAGATTCACCGATTAAAAAAAATGTGCGGCAATTTTCTTGAAGTGGGTGAGGTCAAAAGTCGGTATTTCGTTCAACCAAAACCGGGATATTCCTTTTTATATCGAAACGAAAAAACAGCGGCCGTGTCTCACCGCGAAGAGATTTTGTGGGCCCAGGTGCATATCCGATTTCAAAATCAAGCCTTTCGCACGACAGATGTGCAAGAGGCCCTGAAGGTCAGTAACTCCACCGCTACTCGCCTGTTGCGTTGGGCTTTGCAAAATCAAAAAGTCACCAAGAACTCTGGCGGCCCCTTTACCACATACATTTGCCGAGTTGAAAAAATGGCTGCTTAGCAAAAAGACAAGAGGAGAAAGAAATGAAACCATGGATGGTTTTTGCGCTACCTACAATTTTAGCTCTGACAGGCGTTTCCTGCGCCAAATTGCAGGCTGAAGAAACCCGCAGTTTTCCTGAGTGTTACAACAATGCAGAATGTGA
The DNA here is from genome assembly GCA_937900305.1 of uncultured Pseudobdellovibrionaceae bacterium. Classification (GTDB taxonomy): domain Bacteria; phylum Bdellovibrionota; class Bdellovibrionia; order Bdellovibrionales; family Bdellovibrionaceae; genus CALCCV01. The sequence goes on from CALCCV010000621.1 coordinate 13,542, forward strand.
AGAGCGATTGTTGAATGCCCCTTTGAACCACAGCGAAAAAGACAACGAGCTCGAAGTCGAAAATTACCGGGAAAATCTGATCTCGCCAGATCCCACCGTGCTCAACTACGAACATCTCGACCCCGACGGCGTGATCCCTAAGCGGCCATTTGATTTGGCCATCGATTATTTTCAGCGCCACGAATCCGAATTTGCGAACAAAAAATTTATAACGATCATCGACATGAGCCAAAAATCCACCAAGCAGCGCATGTATCTGGTGGACGTCGTGACTGGCCGAGTGACCAAACATCGCGTTGCGCATGGAAAAAACTCAGACTCCAACAATGACGGATTCGCCGACGCATTTTCGAACTCGTCTGGCTCAAAGATGACATCGTTAGGATTTTATAAAACCGCAGAAACCTATCAGGGTTCCAACGGATTTTCACTAAAGTTAGATGGCCTTAGCAGTTCGAACTCGCGAGCCCGCAGCCGAGCCATTGTGGTTCACGGCGCCAGCTATGTTTCTGAAGAGCACGGACGTGCCGGCCGCAGCTGGGGCTGCCCCGCAGTGGACGTCGACTTTCACCGTGAATACATCAACAAAGTGAAGGGCGGGAGCTTGATGTACATCTGGTACAATCAATAGCTAAAGTTCATCCCGGGCAAACCATGAGCAGGCCATTGCCAGCGAATTCATTTTCCAGTCTTGAGAGCATGAATTTTTTTGGCGACTCGCTGAGCATCGGCTGCCGGATCCACGTTCTTTTCGAAGTCTCTGATTTTTAAATCTGGATCGATGATCAACGTCCAACGTTTTGCCATGCTAAGAACTGGCATCTTTGCACCGTACAAATTGATAACTGTGTCATCGGGATCAGCGAGAAGTGAAAATTGAAGTTGGTGCTCTTTGTGGAACTTGGCCTGATCCTCGACCGAATCTGCGCTGATTCCAAAAACATCGGCGCCTTCGGCTCGAATCGTTTTGATACTATCCCGAAACGCACAGGCTTGTTTGGTGCAACCCGGAGTTCCAGCCTTGGGATAGAAATACAACACCGTCCATTTTCCCTTGCGCTCACTGAGATCAAAAACACTGCCGTCTTGAGCGGTGGCCTTAAAGAGTGGCGCCGATTGATTGACTTCAAGGTCTTTGCCTTTGGCGTTCGCCACCATAGAAAATACAACAAAAATTCCCAGCACAAATGATTTCACAAAGCTCTCCCTTAGGTTGACGGCAAATTCGAGGGTGGCAAATGGCAAAACCATTCACGATGTGCAGACTTCAAATGAGGTGGAGGTTGCGTGCAGACCGGCAGGCGTGCAACACAGCGGGTTTGAAAAACGCAGCCGGCGGGACGTGAATAGGGCGACGGGATTTCTCCGCGCAGGCCCGACTGCGCAACCCGGTCGAGATGAATGGACGGCACACTTTGAAGCAACGCTTTGGTGTAGGGATGCTGAGGATTTTTGAAAACTTCGGACGTTCGCCCGTGCTCCATGATCGAACCAAAGTACAAAACCAAAACCTCAGAGCAGAGCCAGCGCACGACGTGCAAGTCATGCGAAATGAAAAGCATGGTCCATTTGTATTCAGCCTGCAACTCTTTGAGCAAGTTGAGAACCTGAGCTTGCACTGAAACGTCGAGAGCCGAAACCGGCTCATCGCAGACCAGGATTTTGGGTTTGAGGGCCAGAGCCCTCGCAATCGCGACCCGCTGCCGCTGCCCGCCGGAAAGTTCGTGGGGATATCGACTCTCCCACTCTTTTCGCAAAAACACTCGGTCCATCAAATCGAGAGCGATCTTTCGTCGATCGGCAGATTTGAGTTGGCCTTCGATGATCAGTGGTTCTTCGATCACTTGGCGAATGGTTTTGCGCGGATTGAGGGAACTGAGCGGGTTCTGAAAAACCATTTGAACTTCACGCGACAATTCTTTCACCGACCATTTGCGAATGTCACGGCCCTCGAGGAGCAATTCGCCCTGGGAGGGTTGCTCGAGCTTCATCAGGAGTTTCGCGAGCGTGGATTTGCCACTGCCCGATTCACCGACGATCCCCAGCGTCTGTCCCTGTTCAATCGAAAAATGGATCTTTTCGAGCGCCACCAGATGTTGAATTTCAGTGAGCGAACGACGGTTGGTAAAAACTTTGTTGATGCCCTTAAACTCGAGAAGCGCCATGCTGCTCCTTCACGGGATGAGGGTGGTGGCAAAAAAATCCATGCGTTCCATCGGTGGTGAGTTGCGGTTTGACGGTCTGACACATCTCAGTTTGGCGCTCACAGCGGCCGTAAAACACGCAGCCCTTGGGCATTTCGCGCAGATCTGGCACCAACCCAGGAATCGGCTTTAACAATCCTTCGTCGTGATACGGAAGCGCTTCGAGCAACGCCCGCGTGTAGGGATGACGCGAGTGACGCAAAACCTCGACGGCCGGCCCCTCTTCCATCTTTTCGCCAGCGTATAGTACGAGAGTGCGATCGCAATACTGTGAAATCAAACCCAGGTCGTGAGAAATCAAAATCAAAGTGAAGTCATACTCCTCGCGTTTGCGCATGAGAAGTTCCATCACTTGCTTTTGAATCGTCACATCCAAAGCCGTCGTCGGTTCGTCAGCAATCAAAACTTTGGGATTTTGGGCCAATGCCAAGGCAATTTGCACTCGCTGACAAAGCCCACCAGACAATTCGTGTGGGTAACTGCCCAGGCGACGCTCGCCGTCGGCAATGCCGACACCTTCGAGAAGCTGGCGAGCTTCGGTCAACCAATTCTTCACCTTTGGATTTCTTTGCAAAACTTCTTTGAGTTGATATCCAATCGTGTAACACGGATCTAGGCTATTCACAGGATCTTGAAATATCATTCCCAAAATCGGGCCACGCACTTTTCGCAAATCTGATTTTGAGGTCAGTAAAATCTTTTCGCCACCCAAAATCACTTCCCGAGTGTCGACGATGGCCGACTCGGGCAGCAACCCCAAAAGCGAAAGTCCCAAAATACTTTTACCAGATCCCGACTCACCAACGATGCCGATCACTTCGCCCTTGGCGGCAGTGAACGAAAAATTTCTCAAGGCATAGCCGCGGGATTTTTGATTTCGAAAGGTGATCGAATGATCTTGCACCTTGACGTAAGGATTTGCTCCCGGCGAACTCATCGCGCCTTCCTAGCTTTGGGATCTAAAAGATCTCGCAGGCCATCGCCAAAAAGATTGAGGCACAGCACCGTGGCCAGTAAACAAATTCCCGGCAACGTCACCAACCACCACGCCGATTCTAAAAACGAACGACCATCTGAAAGCATCACGCCCCACTCAGGCGTCGGAGGCTGCGCACCCAATCCCAAAAATCCCAGGGCGGCGGCGTTGAGAATCCCGTCACTCACACTGAGCGTGGCCTGCACCAACAAGGGTGGCCACACATTCGGGAACAACGTCCACGACAAAACATGAACCAGCCCACCACCCATCGTGCGAGAGGCTTGGACGTAATCTTTGACTTTCTCATTCATCACTTGCGCACGGGTCACTCGCACAAAAAATGGCAAACTCACGACACCGACCGCGATGATGGTGTTGGTCAGGCTCGGGCCTAAAATCGCCACAACCAAAATGGCCAGCAATGTGCTCGGAATTGAAAGCAAAAGATCCATCAATCTCATGATCACAAAATCAACCGATCCGCCCCAGTACCCGCAGACCAAACCCAACAGGCCACCAATCAGCAATGAAAATAGGGTCGACAGCGCACCGATCATCAGCGAGTTTTGAGCGCCATAAATCAAACGACTTAAAAGGTCGCGGCCCAAATCGTCCGAACCCAAAATAAACGTCGGAGCACCGTTCACGCCAGCCCCTGACAGAGGAGCGACCATCAACTGTCCTTCAAAAACTTGATAGGGATCTTGCGGAGCAATGAGCGGAGCGGCGATAGCGACAAGCACCACCACGGCGATGACAAAGCCCGAAATGTAAAATAAGGCTTTCTGCTTCACTAGCGCGCCCGCAATCTGGGATTCACAACTCCGTAAAGTGAATCCACGATCAAATTGATAAATGTAATCATCAAACCCAAAAGTAAAATTCCACTTTGGACCACTGGATAATCTCGTGACGTCACACTTTGCACAAACCACCGACCAATCCCGGGCCAGGAAAACAAAGTTTCAGTCAAAATGGCGCCGGTCAACAGCGAACCCACCAAAACTCCGATAGTGGTCAGAATAGGAATAAAGGCATTGCGAAGGGCGTGCACAAACAAAATGTATTTTGATGAAAAGCCTCGGGCCTTGAGAGCCTTGATATACTCTTCACCCAAAACTTCGATGAGGCTCGAGCGAGTGATGCGCGAAACCGTCGCCAGCGGAATGGTCCCCAATACAAACGCCGGCAAAATCAGATGCACCAGCGCTGAACGAAATCCTTCGCCCGAAATCAAAGTGTCGATCAAATAAAAACCGGTGACGGTCGCGGGATCATACATCAGCGCAATTCGACCCGAAACCGGCGTCCACCCCAAACGGACCGAAAAAATCATGATCAGAATCAAACCCCACCAAAAGATGGGCATAGAATAGCCAACCAAACTGATGGACATCGTGGAGGTGTCCAACCAGGTGCCATTTTTAAAAGCGGCCAAAATGCCCAAACACAAGCCCAGCGGCAACGACCACAAAAGGGAAAAGGCCGAAAGCTCGAGCGTCGCTGGAAAACGATCCATGAACTCTTGCCAAACGGGACGCTGGGAAACAATCGAAATCCCTAAATCACCAGAGAGGAAGTTTTTAACAAATAAAAAATACTGTTCGAGCAAAGGACGATCGAGACCCAAATTTTGGCGGAGCTTTGCATAGATCTCAGGAGCTGCCCCGCGCTCACCAATCAAAAGTTGCACCGGATCTCCGGGCACCAATCGCAAAACCAAAAAACTCAAGATGGACATGCCGATGGCTGTGATTAAAAACAGTCCTAAACGCTTGATTAACCAAATCTTCATTTCGCTCCCGAAGCCCCGCCTGAGTTTTTGGATCTCTATTTCATTTGAACTTCGTCAAACCGGTCCAATCCCAGCGGACTCATTTTGTAGCCCGAAATTTTTCGAGAAAGAGCACGGAAGGCCGTCGCATGAGCCAAGGTCACCCAAGGCGCTTCCTTTTTGAAAATCTCTTGCGCTGTCATGTAAGCCTTGGTGCGTTTCTTTATGTCGGTCGTCGTGCGACCGGCGTCCATCTGAGCATTGAAATCCTTGTTGCACCAGCGAGCCGCATTTGAACCGGCAGCCACCGCTGGACAGCTCAACAAAACATTCATGAAGTTATCGGGATCGCCATTGTCACCCACCCATCCGAATTGAATCAACTCGTGCTCGCCAACTTTTGATTTCGCCAAGTAAGTGGGCCAGTCCATAGTGACCAGTTCGATTTTGATGCCGACTTTTTCCAAATCGGACTTCATCAATTCTCCCATCTTCTTGCCATTCGGATTGTACCCACGCGAAACCGGTAGCATCCACAGCTTCGTGCTAAATCCGTTGGGCAAACCAGCCTCTTTGAGCAACGCTTTCGCTTTTTCAGGATTGAAGTCATAATCTTGAATGCCCTTGTTGTAGCTCCACAAGGTGGGTGGGATTGGATTCTTTGCGACTTCGGCGTGGCCGAGATAAATCGCTTCGATGTAATTTTTGCGATTCAGGGCGTGGTTGATCGCCCGACGAACTAAAACGTTATCGAAGGGTTTTTTTTCCGTGTTCATGGCCAAGTAAGAGATATTCAAACCCGGCTGTTTGATCACTTGCAATTTTTTATCGGCTTCCAAACTTTTCAAATCCGACGGATTGGGTTGCCCCACAAGCTGACACTCATCCGTTTTGAGTTTTTGCGTGCGCACACTGGCATCAGGAACGATCGCAAAAACCAGCTGATCAATTTTCACGCGGCCTCTGTAAAATTTGTCGAAAGCAGCGTAACGAATGGTGCTGTCCTTCACATATTTTTTGAAAACGAAAGGGCCTGTGCCCACTGGCTCATAGATCGGAAGAGCGTCGTGT
>CALCCV010000622.1 GCA_937900305.1 uncultured Pseudobdellovibrionaceae bacterium
CACTGCCGAAAGGGTAGGGTTGAAAGAGGTGGTGAAGTCCAAATTCTTTTGTGCGTCGACGCAAATTTTCAATGGTGTTGTCTTGAGCCTCGCGCGGCAATCGCACGTGAGCTCGAATTTTTTTTCCGTCGCGGGCCCACTTCAAGAGCAGATCCTGAAATTTGACATCGGCAATTTGAATCATGGCCAGGGCCGTTTGCTCTTCACTGGCTCCTTGCGTGACTGCGATCCCATACTCGGTGACAAAGACATCTCTCAGGTGTCGCGGAATGGTTAGGTGAGGATGGCCTGTGACGACATTGCTGATGGGGCGTCCATGCTGCATTCGTTGGCTTCGCAACATCAAGACGGACATGGAATCTTCAAGTTCTTGCGCCATGGCCACAAAATTATATTGGCCTCCGACTCCGCTGACCACGGGGCCTGTGGGCAGAGTGTCCGAGGCAGCTCCGCCCAAAATAGTTGCTTGCATCGTCGTATTGAAAAAACGGGCCCGTTGGCGCTGACGGCGGAGGGCCAGTTCGTTTTCGTCATAAAGGTCATTCACCTTAGAGACCCTGGTCATACCGATTCCGGCCCGTTCGGTCGGCGAAAGATTCCTCAGGTATTGATAGAATTCGGGTGAACCCAAGAAAAATGCGCCGTGGAGGTACCGGCGGTGGTTTCTATCCACATCCGCAACCTCGCGTTTCAAAATGCCCGCGCGGCGCAAATGCATAAAACCATCCATCACCATTTCACTCGTTCCATACAGGCCTTGAGTGAAGGGTCCAAATTCCAAATTTCTTCCGCCTTGGGTGAAAAAATTCGATTTCAAAAGTGAATTGAACTTAGGCTTACGCCAAAGTTCAGAGGTGATTCGTTGATACTCGGAGTTCTTTTGGTGGCGGAAGAGCACGCTGCTGACAAGAGCTTCGGCTAGCGAGCCAATTCCGATTTGCAAAGTGCCATTGTCTTGCAAGAGCTGGCTGCCCCAAAAACCAATCCAATGGTCTTGCAACTGAATCGGAGTTCGCGGCAAAGAAAACAGCGTGTGCGAATTTTCGGGCGAACTCACAATCGCCTCGAAGAAGTCTCCAGGCACGTGCGCATCACCTTCCATAAAGGGCAAATCAGGGTGAACGACACCAATCACACAAACTTTTCGACCCGCTTGTGAAATGGCATCGACCAAATCCAGCGTCAAATCGGGATTGCAGCTCAACGAAAATTGCTCTTCATCGCCCACCTGGCGGGAAGCGATCATCTGCACGATGACATTCACGCCCTCTCGGCATAGGGAGCGGGCCACATGCGTGTAATTCAGACTGGCATAGTGGGCTTGCAGGTGTTCACTGCGCAAGTGACCTCCCGCTTGCAAATAAAACTCCTGAATCTCGATGTGCTCGGGAACTGCATTTTTTGCGAGATCTAAAAGATACTGAAGCTCAGGATAGTTTGAGCCATAGATCCGCTCGACAAAAGGGCCCAAAAATCGTTTTTCAATATCACTCTGCCCCTTCGGCAGACCCAGCGACAGGGCCGTAAAAATTTTCAAAGATTTGTTCGAATCAGATTTTGCCGACAGATAGATTTTATTGAGCAGAGGATTTGGCTTTCCCAAACCCAAGGGCGTAGCCATGCGCACATTGTTTCCATTGTGCGCAAAGATCCAATGGACCACTTCATCCAACTGCAAAAAGCGCCGAGGCTCATTTTTTTTCATGCAGCTCGAATTCTAATCTCAGTAGCGGGAAAAAAGTAAGATATTTTGGAGCTTGTAGCGAGCGTTTTGCATTTTGTGTGTTCCAGTTTTTATTTTTTACCTTTGTGTCTTAGCGTTTGACGAACAGCTTTGTGCAATGACTTAGCGCGAGCTTTTTTGAAGTTGTGAGAGAGCGGGATCCATTTTCGTTTGCAGATACTGAAGCTCCTTTCGCATTTTAACATAGCTTTGCCATTGCGCTTGGCCGAGTTCCCCGGATTCCAGAGCGGTACGAACAGCGCAGTCAGGCTCGGTGTGATGTTGGCAATCTGAAAACTGGCAATTGCCAGCCAGGGTCTCACATGGAGAGATGCAGCTTTGTAAAGAGTTGTTTGCAACAGAGTCAATAAAATTGGTTCAGGAAAATTGGCTCAGGACCAATTTATTCCGACAAAAGTAACGCATTTGATTTTAAAATTCAACTTGAAATGCAAATCGAAAAAAATCCCTGAGAAAATCCGTTGCGAAACGGATTTTCTTTAAGATCCCCAGAGGATTTGGACTTTCACTTTGAGATGGATTGCGCCTACAATGTTTGAATGAAAACACTGACTGTCACGACGTCTCTGACCGAACTTTTGAAAATTCAGTATCCGATCTTTGCCGCGCCGATGTTTTTGGTGAGCAATGAAGATTTAGTCGTCGAAGCGTCGGAGGCGGGTGGAGTTGGATTTTTTCCGTCTCTCAATTTTCGTCCCATTGAAAATTATGAAAAGGCACTGAAAAACATCAAGGCTCGAACGAAAAAGCCGATTGGTGTGAACATCATTGTTAATAAATCCAATGTTCGACAAAAAGAAGATTTGCATTTGGCGCTCGACAACGGAGTGGACTGTTTCATCACCTCATTGGGGAGTCCTCGAGAGGTGATTGCTGAAGCTCACAAAATTGGAGCCAAAGTTTTTTGTGATGTCACAAATCTTGAACACGCTCAGAAAGTCCAAGACATGGGGGCTGATGGCGTGATCGCCGTCGGCAGCGGGGCCGGGGGGCACGCGGGACCCATTTCACCTTTGGTTTTGATTCCCTGGTTGAAAGAGAGGTTGACCATTCCGGTGATTGCCGCGGGGGGAATTTCTCACGGTTCGCAAATTGTGGCGGCATTGGCACTCGGCGCAGATGGAGTGAGTGTGGGGACTCGTTTCATTGCCAGTCGCGAGGCGAGCGTGACATCAGATTACAAACAGGCCGTCGTCAATGCCACGCCCGAGCAAATTGTTATGACCTCCCGAGTTTCAGGCACTCCCGCCGCCGTGATCGAAAATGACTACGTCAAAAAAATGGGTGCGGATTTACCTTGGGTCATCGAGACTCTCAAAAAAAATCCTCTGACCAAAAAGTACGTCGTCCCACTGATTCATTTGGTGGGAATGAAAACATTGGAAAAATCGGCCACCAAGGCCAGCTGGAAAACGGTTTGGAGCGCGGGACAATCTGTCGGTCTTATTCACGAGATTCTTTCGACTCGCGAAATTTTTGACAAACTTTTGCAGGAGATGGCGGCCGCGGACTCTCGTTTAGAGGGCATCTGGAAGTGATCTGAAGTGATGGCACATCACTTCAGGTGATATGATGTGATGTGAGTTTGAATGACTGGAGGGACAGATGAAATTCAAGATACCGACTCCAAACCCGCAAGCCCATTTTTATTGCCAATCTTTGGGCACGTATTCGATCAAAAGTTTTGTGCCGACCGGCTGGCTGTTGAAATCAAAATCAGGCCCAATGAGAATCGACGGCTCAGTGTGTTCGTAGATCCAACCGAACCGAGAGTTGCCGCCAATGAGGATTTTTGAACCAAAGCTCACGTGAACTGTGTCGACGGCGGGAACTAAGGGCAAAAGCACTTTGCGGTTGACCTCGCCGCTGTTCAGATCTTTCAGCAGAAACTGTCCCAACTCGGACGTGCGGTCAGGCAATTGAGGATCACACAAAGATGCCGTCATGGCTTGAAAGTGAGTGAGAACTTCGTTCAAGCGAACGGGGACGGGGTTGCCTGCACAGTTTGAGGTTACTTGAGAGCACTTCGCTCAAAAATCTTCCTTTCGATCCGGGATCGCTGGATTCCATGTCGGTCGTGATGACAGCGGTGTGGACGTCGACGGTCAACCGCACCACTCCCGGAAAACTAGCGGAATCCGAAATGATCGTCACTTTCCAAGCGAGCGCAGGACTTGATAGCGCCAGGCCTAAGACCAATGAACTGAAAATCTTTTTCACATTCTCTCCCCTTTTGTATTGTGGAGGGATGACTTTATCGATGGGATTGCCCGCAAAACAAATTGTGAGCAGTGCAGAATTGGAATTTTGTCAGGATTTCCCAACAGGCATCAACCAAAGACTGACGTGACCGATTTGGTTGAGCTTCTGTACAAGCGGAACACCATTCCAACCACCAAGGAGAAAAATCATGATGACCGTATTTCTAAAAAAGACCGTGCTCGTCGCAGCGTCTGCCTTAGCGTTGAGTTCTGTCGCCGTAGCTCGTCAATCGCTTCCCGGTTCAGACACCCTTGCGGGAGCAATAACGGATGCGATCATTGCAGCAGGTCTCGACTCTGAAATCACTTACATTGGAGGCGGCAGCGGCAATGGCGAAAAGGCTTTGAAAAATGGAGAAATCGGAATCACCGCCATGTCACGACCGTTGAAAGCTGAAGTCTTGGCAGAAATGCAAACTCAAAACGTGCAAGCCACTCAGCACGTCATCGCTCTTGATGGCGTGGGAATTTTCGTGAACTCTGTCAATCCTGTTCCAAGTTTTGATCTCGCGACTCTCGTGAAAATTTTTAGCTGCCAATACACTTCATGGAGTCAAGTTCCTAACTCGGGACGATCGGGTCCAATCGTTGGCTTTCGCCGCGATGATGTTTCTGGAACAACAGACACTTTCAAAGCGTTGACGGGCTTAACTGCTTTCGGAGAATGCATCACAGTTGTCGCTGATACCATCGACATTGCTGAGCACACAGCAAACAACCCTGATGCCATTGGGTACGCAGGTTTGAGTGCAAAAAAAGCTGGCAACCGCACAGCGGCGATTGCAAAAAATGGTGGAACACCTGTGTTGCCATTGGCGCAAACAATTCGAGACCATTCTTATCCGTTGTCACGTGAGCTTTTTCTAGTGGAAGTCACAGGAGCGCGCGCACCAAACGAAGTTGAGAGCAAACTTATGGAATTCGTTTTGGACCGCTCATTCATGGATCCAATTGTTCAAGATCACGATTTTATCACCATCGATTAATCTCAGAGCGGAGAGGTTCGTGAGAGCTTTTAATATCCAGTGGCCCTTTTTTACAAAAGGGTCTCTCCAAAAAAAAGTCAGGGTCTCAGTCCTCTTCGGGGCTGCGGCCCTTGTTCATTGTAGTGGTAAAGGAAGTGGTCAAAAGGAAACCGTGTTTGATGCTGAGCGGGAGCGGCTTTGCCCGCGTGTGGCCAGTGTCGAGTTGCACGATGAAGCTCCGTATTTTGGTGAGAAGAGTGGTGGTGAAATTTCTTTTCGCGATTTACGAGAAGGAGTGATGGCTTCTTGCAAAGGTTGCCACCTAGCTCCTGCGGCAAGTGGGGCTTTCACATTTATTGATTCATACAGAGGTGAAATTAGATCCATTGAAGGGAAAACTCAATTTTATCCAGGTTTTTTTGAAGTTGCAGAGAGCATTCGGGATGTCTTGCTTTCACCAGATCCGAAGACACAGATGCCACCTTCTGAGCGACGTCAAAAAAACGAAGCCTATTTTGTGGATTTGGGCCACAAAATGGAGTCCTGGGTCCGCGCTGGCAAACCAGAAGGAAATTTTTCGGTGGCCGGTGCCTCGCCGACTCCCTCTGGAGCATCTGGCCCACGTGGTTCGGTGAAAATGTCTGAACTCGGCGATTGCTTACCGACGCCGGAGCTGGTCGGGATGGACTATGCGCGCGACCGTTTTTTTGAACGTGCCGTCGATCTACCGCGCGATTTATCGGACACCGACTTAGATTCATTGGACGCTTACGCATTGGCTCAAAAGGGAACTTTGGCTTATAATGTCGTTTATCCGTTGTGGGCTGACAACAATGCCAAAGGCCGTTGGTTGCATTTGCCTTGGAAAATTGTTGATGGGAAACTTGTGAAGCAGAAGTTTCAGTGGGACCCTATCACGCGCCGGATCTCCATTCCTGACAACACTCGGTTTTATAAAAGTTTTTATAAGAAGATCAAAACGGCGGCTGGGCGGACTCGTTACAAACGCATTGAGACCCGCTTGATTGTAAAGAGGACTCCGTTTTCCGAGAGCTTGTTTGGAACTTACAAATGGGACGAATCCGAACGCACTGCAAATCTCTACGCTTCTCCTTATCGAGACGGGACCTCGTTCAAGGATAGCTTATTTGATGTCGTAGTCGATGAAGAGAAAAAGATCACCGGAAAGTATGCTATCCCGGGTCGACATCGCTGTGTTGAATGTCATACAGGCAGCGAGAGTCAGAGTTTTGTGCTGGGATTTACTCCCCTGCAACTGAATCATCGGGAGGCTGGAACGGGCGGACGCCGCGATCCCATTTCGATCTCAGAGCGAACACAGGTCGAGCGTTTTTTGGCTTATGATATTTTTGATGGAGCTCCAGAAAAACAGGATTGGCCTCGTTTAGAAGAAGCTGGATCCGCCTTGCCCCGAAATATTTTCGAACTTGAGGCGCAGGCTTATATGGTTGGGAATTGTTATCACTGCCACAATCCCAAAGGCATTGCCCTTTTACCAGAAACGGGAGTGACATTGAATCTCACTCCGGGAAATCTTTTCGGCTTTGCGGCCACGCAAAGATCCACGCAAATTCCCTCCCGTTTTCTTGCGCACTCGAACGGAGATCTAGATCAAAGCCAGATTTGGCGAAAGGTGTCAGATGATCCGAAAGCGTTGGGGCTGACAAGTCCAATGCCCATGAGCACACCGGGTGCACCGCACTGCGATGTTTTGCGGGTGATGGGAAAATGGATCCGTAGTTTTGAATCAGAGGCCGCAGCCGTAGCTTGGGAGCCTTCGTGTAAAAAAGCTCCAGCGTTCTGGTGGATTGACCAGGACTTTACGATTGTAAAGTCAGATGTTTATATTCCCAAACGTCCTGATTGGAAAGATCCCGAGGCCGGGATGACTGAAAAATATCGCACTCTAGCTCCCAGTGCCAGTTTACAAGAACTTCTGCATTCGAAGATTGCCATCGGATACTGGAATAAGAAGGTGACCTGTCAATTTCCGCAAACTGAATTGGCCGAGGCTGATCGCAGGCCGTGGATGCTAAAACCTAACGGAGAACCCAAGCGTCCATTTGGTGAAGTTTTCTTTGCTACACCCGGGGCGCATTTTTATCGTGCGTCTTGTGTGAAATGCCATGGGCCTAAGGCTGACGGCGACACCGCTTTAGCTCGCGGAATATTAAATTGGTCGGGAGGTGGCATTCGCGTTGCCAACCTGATCGACGGGATGTTCGGCAACTCAACCGAGAATCTCAAAAACTTTGACCATGATGGAAAAAATCTGGCGCCCCAATATTTAATTTGGATGGCGATGGAAGGTACAAAAGTTCAATTTCCACCCGAACTCAGCGGTTTTCTTGGTAAGCATGGTGCTCAGATGTTGAACCAATTGCGAGAAAAGTGTCAAAACCAAATTTCTCCGGAAAAGCCGTCAGGGAAGAATTTTTTTGATCACGAAGTTTTTGAAAAAATTTGTTTTACGGACAACCTTTATAAAGGTCACCCAGATTTAGCTTACGATGGCACCACTAATTTGCCCTTAAATCCTGAAAAAGTTAAGGAGTGGTTGGATCGGGCGGCCACCAATATTGGATTTGCGATCTTTGATTTCCTCAATCGGGCGGCCACTGGCAACTGGGAAGTGAGTAACGATCAGTGTGAATTGCCCTTTCCCAAACCCGTACCGCAACCCCAATCTTAGTTTTTGAATGAAACAAATAATTCTGAATTTTTATTTAAATATTTCTCGGAGCAAACGATGAGAATTTTGTCAGTGATTCTGCGTGTGGGCGCGGCGATGGCCCTCATCGCCGGGATGGCCGCCTGCAACTATCGAACTCTGAAAGATGAGTCCAATGAAAATCCGCAGGGTGCCGGCCCCACGGCACAGGGAAAATTGCAAAAGAGCCCTGGTTTTGCCGAAATTGAATCTCGCATACTCGGTCCCCATTGTTTGTCCTGCCACAACTCTGCGAGCAGCCAAGGTGGTTTGAACTTAGATGATATTGATCTGGTGCAGGCCCGAATTGGCGTGATCTATGAGCGAGTGGTCGTGCAAGGAAATATGCCTCCGGGTGGAGGACTGCCGGCTGACTTGAGGACGCAGCTGAAATCTTGGATTGATGCTGGTGCACCCGAAGTGGGCGGGGCCGAGGTGACGGCGGTGACCAGACCTTACACGTTTAATAAATTAGCAGAATCTTTTTTGCAGGCCAAGTGTTTGATTTGCCACTCGGGAGAGCGACCCGAAGGTGAAATGGATCTCACAACGCGAGAACAATTTGTAGTAAACCTGAAGAAGATATTTTCGGCCATTTTTGTGGAGAAAACGATGCCGCTCGCTCCTTTGCCAAATTTGTCACAGTCTGAAAAAATGATTTTGCTCGAGTGGATTTCGCTGGGTAGTCCGGAATGAAATTAGCGGCGTTGGCATCTTTTGGACTGCTGGTGTTGCCTCAAGCTCTGTGGGCGTATCCCGAGATGATTCGTCACGGCTATACAAGTTGTTTGATTTGTCACAGCTCACCCGCGGGTGGTGATCTGCTGTCAGGTTACGGTAAGGAATTGAACCGCGAACTGGTCAGTTCGCAGTGGTGGGATTCGGATCAAAAGAAGCTTTACGACGTCGATCTGGATTTGCCCGAAAAATTACGGGTGGGCGGCAATTTTCGTGCTCTTCAGGTATTTCAAGAAAACGAGAGAGTGAAACAGGGTCGATTCATCATCATGCAGGCCGATGTGGATACGAAGTGGGAAACGGAACCAGTGAGTTTTTATGCTTCGATTGGTCGCACCGAACGCAAAATCGCCAGCAGCACCGACAGCGTCTATATTCCGCGATTGTGGCTCAGTGGAGAGATTGCGACTGGACCCGAAGACAAAGAGATTTTTTATCGGGTCGGCAAATTTCTGCCTATCTATGGCGTGAATTTTCCAGAACACGCTTTTGTCAGTCGTGTGGCAACTGAAATGACCCCCGGCTCAGAGAGAATTGGTGCGGAAGTGGTCTACACTCCCGAAAAATTTCAAATTTCGCTTTCACTTTTTGGAGAGCGAGCAGATTTTCGCGACCGTAGCATTGAGAGAGGCGGCGTCATTCACGCCGCATGGGTGCCGGCTGAGACTTTTAAACTGGGTGTAAACTTGTACCGGTCTTTTTTAGCAACTCGATCTCTCGAAAATTTGGGTATTTATGGTTTGTTGGGATGGACAAAGGAACAATTTACCTTAGTTCAGATCGATCGTGTGCAGAAAGCGGCACCCCAATCGGGTCTTGCCCTAACCATCAAACATGGTTGGCAGATGTGGCAGGGTCATGAAGTCTTTGGCACGCTGGAGTATTGGAATCCGAACATAGACGTGACGAATCCCCACTACGAAGCCGTGGGAATTGGCTTGAGCAATCGCTTTGTAAGCTGGTTTGACCTATCGAGTCTTCTCAAGGCTGAGAGAGATGACGCCTTAGGCTCGAGCGTGGGCTACGCGGGTTGGGTTGTTGGCCATCTGTATTTTTGAATCCATTGGAAGAAAAAAATAGAAAGAGAACGAGGTTCACAGTTGAAATACTCAGGAGACACACTCAGTGCCCAGTCGATGGTTTCATTCGTCTTTTGCACGATGGCCGCATTCGGCGCTTTGACATTTGGCCATCCTGTCGCAGCCGTGGCGCAACAGTCAGCAAGTCCAACGTCGGCAGAGCCTCCCGCTGAGCCGGATCAAAGTTCAACGGGCCAGCCCCTGGCTGCACCGGTGGCAGATGCCGAATCAGAAGCTGAATTTGTTCCCAAGTTTAAACCTTCGGGCGAAGTGAAAGTTCGCGTGCAATCGGAAAAGCGAGGTGAAGAGGAGGAGCGAAAACAAGGGCGCATGTCTGCTCGACTGGGAATCAAGTTCGACATTCGTGAAACGTTGAATTTTCAAATTCGAATGATGACTGGTGCTTCCGCTGGCAGTGGCAGTCAAACCCTCGGCGATAACAAAACAAAACCCAGTGAGCGTCGAAGTTTTGGTTTGGATGTGGCGGCCATCAATTACACTCCCTTCGACAAAGTTTTAGTCAGCGCTGGTCGGATCCCAAGCCCCTATGAGTTTGTTGGTAAAAGTCAGTTGATTCTAGATCGCGACATCACACTGGAAGGCCTCGGAGCCAAAGGAGAGCTTCAATTGATTGATGGCTTGAGTCTCTCCAGTGCGGTGGGTTCATTTTGGATTCGGGAGCTTTATGACAATGTAGAATATTATGTTGACCAGACCGATTGTTTTTTCAATGGTCTGCAGCTGCGGACGAAGATCGAGTATGCTGGTTGGAAGGCCCAAATTGGGGTTGGAAGTTTTGCGGCGACGAACATTGCAGGGCAACCGACGGCAACGTTGGCGAGCTCAGAACCACGCGGAAACTCGACAAATCCTGCTCCCGACAGCACGTATCTTTACAATTACAATATGGATGAAACGTTTTTAGAGTTGCAGATTCCGGTTGAACCGGTGCGACTATCTCTCTTCGGTCAAATGGTAAAAAATATCAACCCATCAGAGCTGAACCAGGCATCGAGTGTTGGTTTGGCGGTGGGTCTGGGAAAATTGGACCTCAGCGTGGCCAAACAGAAGGTCGAAAAAGACGCCGTATTCGCGATTCTGACGGATGCTGATTTCGCGGGTGGTGAGACAGATTCAGACGGTCTTGTCGCGACTTTGACACTCAAGATGTCCAACCATCATCAATGGTCGATGTGGTGGATGGACGGAAAAAATCAATTTGAGACCATTGCGGATGGAAAAAAATACTCCCGAGTGCACTTTGAGTTTGCAACCACATTTTGATGCTGCTGCAAAAGCATAAATCTCAGAGCATTTGCAATTCCAGTGCGACAACACCAAAGTGTTCCAGGTTGCTATTTTTTTGTGTTTTTCAAATTTACGCCGATGCGAAATTTAATCACTGGATCTTTTTTTGTGGCATAATTTGATTTCAAATAGGCGGCGCCAGAAAAGTAACCGCTCTGAGCGCCGCCCTTTTCAAGGACTTCGGCCTTCAATTTATTCATCGCAGGCATCTCATCGAAGACAAAATAAATATCTTCTTTCGCTTTTTTTAGGAATTCACAGTGGAATTCTGTGAATAGAAAGGTCAGTGGTTTTTTATCTTGAAAGATGTCGAAAACAATAGGCATCGCGACGGAAAGCTCGGCTCCCATCGCAAGAGCTCCGAAGTACATTGATCCGACGTGATTTTTAGTCATAAAGCGAAGTGGGATCACTGCGACAGAGCTCAGTTCGTCGAGTTTTTCAATTCGAGGCGAACAGGTGAAGAGCAGGGGCACTTTTAGGGACGAAATCGCTCTCAGCAGCAGCGTTCTTTTTAAACCGGAACTCATCATGATGATCTCCTAAAACGAGAATTTTAATGGCTGGGCCCATCAACGGAATTAGTCATGATTATCCAGAAGTAAATCGGCGGCATCAAGAAATTTGTCAAATTACTCGGACGGAGATTTTGGATTTTGATCTATGGAGCCTGGTGCGTCTTCAAAGTTGCCTGAATTTGGTGATGATTCCGTATAAACTAAAGTGCCATTACCCACTTTCAGGTTGACGAGGAGTTTTCCTAGCTCGGTTGGGAATGGTGAGAGAACCCCGTTGTCGACTTTGGTTGCAAAGCGGTACGTTGATTCAGCAGCAGGAGTAAATGAAATGTGGCCGTTCGTGAGTTGGCCATCGACGGCATTCGATAAATTTTTCAACACCACCTCGCCATTTGTGCCGCGAAAATGAATCGAAATTCCTTTTGGAATGAGCATTTTGCAATGCATTTGCGGAATGTGACCCGCCGATAAGCGAATTTCGCCATTTGACCTGGTGACGGCGGGAGCTGGTCCCACGGAGGATTGACAATTCCACCTCAAGTCTTGGTCTGGTGCCGGTGAAAGGGTCAGGTTGCCGCTGGCAAAATCAAATACGAAAGTGTGGTCGGCAATGGCTGGTCGATTCGGTGTTTGCAACGTTTCAGAGCCTGACCAAATTTCTTCGAGATGAACATTGCCTGACGCGGGAGTGTTGCCAGTGAGTCCTTTGGCATTTTGGCCGTCAATATTGATAAGGCCGCCTAGAATCTTTACATGAACTTTGTCTTCGTCATTCGTGACCAGAGGGGAAAATTGCCAGACGATAAAAGCAACAAAAATGAGGAAGAGCGCAAACATGCCGAGGATGCCGACAACTAGCCATTTAAACCAGTGCGCCGCCGCACTCTTGGTTTTTTCGATCTCATTGGCCATCGCCACTCCTAGAAACTATGAAATTTCGCGGGTCAGATTTGGTTTTAAGCCAGCCCGCCGCGAGATGGATTGCGAAAAGTTTTGGGAATTCTGAAGGTCACATAATCGCCGTCGCGTTCGCGAGTCATCTGTTTTGTGAGCACCGGCTCTTCAAATTTAAATTCCTCTTTGAAAGTTTGAAAATTGCTGGTTTCAATGCGTTTGTCCTCCTCATTCACCTTGTCTGAAAAGTTTCGGCGACCCGAAACGACAGCTTTGTCCGGTTTGACAATAACTTTGACGTTGTCTTTTTCGTGGGACGGCAAAAATGTGCGAAGGTAATAGTGGTTGTGATCTTCGGAGAGCTCACTGCCTCGATCATAGGTTTTATAGAATGGGTCGTCTTCGCGGCCTGAATATTTTTGGTTGGCGGTGATGAAGTCTTTTTGGACGCCGATGAGTTGGCGTTCGTTTTGCCGAGCTTGGCTTGCCAAAGCTTGCGTTTGATTTTGTTGGGTGCTTCTCATTCGAGAATTGAAATGTTCATTTTGGCGCTTAAGTTCGCGCTGGTAACTCTCTTTCGCCGACTTGAGTTTGTTTTGGTAGTTGGCTTCTTGGGCTTGATCTTTGTTTTGCCACTCGGCGCGCTTTTGGGTGACCTGTTTTTTGCCTTCGCTGTCGACGAGCGACAGCTGGCGAGAGTTTTTTTCTTTGGCCTCGCCCACTTTCTGTTCACCGTGATTTTGGAGGGCTTGAATCTCTTTGTCGTAGCGCTCGTGACTTTTTGAGAACGCGTGATCGGCCCTTTGCTTTTCGGTAGCGAGTTGCTGTTCCGTTTCAGTTTTGGTGTCTTTTAAACTTTTTTCGCGTTTGTCTTTTTCATATTTGATGGCGGTTTGGTATTCCGCGCGCATGTTGTTGAAAGTTTGCTTGTTTTCTTCACGCAGCTGAGTGGATCTTCCGTCGTAACTGGCGCGCTGTTTTTGCAAATCTTCCTGCGTGGATTCGCGAATTTCTTCGGTTTGTTTGGCTCGATGTTCTTGCAAGCCAGTGAGTTTTTTATTGTAGTGTTCCTCTAATTTTTGCAGTTGAGTTTGTGCTCGCTCTTGAGCTTCTTCGCGTTTTTCAGCGAGGGATCCGATTCGTTCCCGCTCTTTTCTTTGGATGTGGTTGACGGCCGCTTCTTCACTTTCGATGATAGAGTTTTTTTGCTCGCGAAAGTTTTTCTTCAATGCCGAGATCTCTTCGTCTTGCTGACTTTGCAGCTGTTTCTTTTTTTTGGCGTGCTGAGATTGAAGATCCATCATCTCTTGATAAGCGTCGTTTTGTTGCTTCGCTCGTTCCACGGTCATCGCACCCTCCTTGGCGCACTGGCTGTAGTTTATCTTAACATTGAGAGCTGGAGGTTTAGCGAAAAATCTAAATCTGCACAGACCAACGCAAGAGTTAGACTAAGGAGGAGGCGGCGGCACTGGCACGACTGGCGGAAGAGCTTGAACTGTGGGAGGGGTGACAGCTGGAGGAAGCGCGGCTGGAGCCGTGGAAGGTGGCGGAGCCGTAGACGTTGGAGTTGCGGCGGGGGCGCGGGAAGGGGCGGGGCAATAGGGTTTGTTGTAATCCGTTCGGCCTGGGCACATCCAAGTGTCGACGTAATCTAGGCTTTGGTTGGGCTTCAGCGGATAGTACCCAACGTATTGCTGAGGATCGAGATTCGATGGAAATCGAGTTTTGACTGAAGATTTCGCCGGTGCGGTAGCAATGGTTCCGGTGGGTGTCGCCGAATTTCCGGCAGCAGCATTCGGAGTTGTTGCGGTTGCAGGCGGTGCACTGGGCGCGCCGCTCGCGGCAGGCGTCTCGGTCAGCTCGAGCAAGAAAACGCGATACTCCGCTTGGGAGACCCAAGACGCAAGCAAAACTAGACTGAGTGAAATCAGACCGCAACTGTGCATGCCGACGTATCGGCAAATTCTCGCAAACTAGTGAGAATGGTCGCAATTGGCGCGAACTGTGTTTTCAACAATGTGAAAATAGGCGCGGATCAACATGTTGAGAGATTCTCGATCCAGAGTCTTTAGATAAGACACCTTTTCGAAATATCCTTTTTTTGCGATCAGTTCGGTCATGACGTCCTGGACCTTCTTCATTTTATCGAAGTCATAAAAGTCCTTGTCGTCGCACACATCCTTCAGCGCTTGAGCGATGACACCGTTTTCGAATAAAACGTGCACGCCTCGAGCTGAGTGAGTGAGCAAAGCCTCCATGCGTTCCAAACTTTTCTCTTCTATTTGAGCCAAGTTCGCCTCCTTGCGAATTGGTTCGGATCCCCTATCGAGCGAGATTTTTTCCAACTTCCAATGCTAGAAAATACAGTATCCCTTTCTTTGATGCTGTTGGGTTTTACACAGAATTTCAAGAGAAAATTGGTCCGTAGTTGACTATCCAAGTCAGGTGTCTCGATCAGTTGCGCTGTCTGACATCGTCCCGCATAGTCGAAGAATGCAACCAACAAAAAGCACTTCGAAAAAACTGGTGAAGCCTAAAAAAAATGCAAAGAAAGTTGCACGTCTAGAGTCTGAAGACGCCGAGCCCAAGGCCCTCATCACGATTGATGAACGCCAGGGATTGATCTTTCAATCGAAAAAAGATTTGCTCGATTACTTCGGCCCGAAGGTCGATGATTTTGAATTGGATTGGCGAAAAAAACGTCCCGCTGATGATTACACTCGGGAAGAGATGCGCAAACTCAAAGAAGAACTAGACCTGGTTTTGGACGATCCCGATGAAGTGTGGATGGAAGAAAAGAAATTTGACGACTTGAGTGTGAGCTTTTTCATGCGGCAGGTCGATGAGCATTGGCACCTGGCGATTGTTCACGTGGCGCAGGACGATCAAACACCCACATTTGTCTATTTTCACTTTCCGACGAAGGGCAAAGAATTTTTTCGCAGTTACCGTCGTGGTTACAAAGTCTATGATCGCATTTTCGAAAAAGTGATTCCCGGAATGATTGATGGCGATGCCTTGAGCGACGGTGATGATTTAGCGGTCGGATTGTATCTGTCGATGATGAAAATCCGGGGTGAAAAGGACGTGGCGGAGGACAAGTTTCAAGAGCTCGGAAATTTGCGTGAAGAGACCCTCCAGGGGCCCGACGAAATTTGGCGAAAAACAGACATGGATGGACACGTCTTAGTGGTCTTCATCAAAGAGTTCGCCGAGCAAGAATTTACAGATTTGCACTACGTGGCCGTCACCTTAGAAGATCCGCAGAGCAACACACACTCTTTGCTTTTTACTTTCCCCACCAACGACGAAAGTTTGCTCGATCGCTACCGACAGGGCGAAAATCTGCAAGCCGATGAAGTGGTGCAGGAGTCCTCACACTAAAGGTCATTAGGGCGCGTTGTCCTCATCTCCGACAACTCCATCTAGAAATGGGGAAGTCTTGATCAGTTCCTGATAGGACGCTTTTTTTCCCGTGGCAAAGTACGACGTGATGGCATCTATCCATAAAATGACACCAGAGCTATCTATGGCAAAGCCACCTTCGGTGGCGGTTGTTATCATATCTAACTCACCTTTGCTGGAGACTTTCTCTTTGGCCAAAAAATAATCTTTGGCGTAGTAGCGATACGAATAACAGCCATAGAGCAAAATCAATTGATAGCTCGGATCGAGCGAAAAGGGCAAATTCGTTTTTTCTTTGAGTAACGCGAGATTGAGGTTTCGGCCCACACCGCTGTGTCCGTTGTAATAGATCACTGATGAGTTCGCCAAAGCGTCGTTGTAAAAGTGACGAAACCCAGAGCTATTTCGTTCAAATCCAACCATGGCTAAGATGAATCGAACGACGATTCGCACTCCGTTGCCTTGACTTAAATAAAACTCTTCCACGTAAGGATTTTTTTCCTTTCCGGGATAGATCGATTTGATCTCATCCTCGGTCCAAACGTGAGATTTGAATTGGCGCTTTAAAAGTCGTTTCTTGAGATCTCGACCCAGCATTGCACCAGAGGATGGCGCCGAGAGAGCCCAGTCGTCATCATCATACTCCTCGAAAGTGCCAAAAATATCGAAACGCAAAGTAGAGCCATTGTCGGTTTTTCGAAGCAAGCGATCGTATTCAGGGAAGGTCTGTTGTGTGTTGGTCTTGCGCTCAAAAGTGAGCGGAAGGTTGACGTAGTCCGTATTTTCTAACAGATTGCAGCCAGTGAGTGGGGCCCAGTAATACCAAAAAGCCTTACCTGGATGATTTGCATACTTTTGCCAGCACTTTCCGTTGGCTTTGGTTTCAATCTCTAGGGGCCACAGGGGCATACTCAATGGATAGGGGCCATCTTCCCAAATGTTGCTCACTTCGCCCAAAACTTCAAATGAGTAATCAATTCGAATGGTCCCCGGAGTTGAACTTTGAGCTCGACGAGACAGGATGTGTGCGTCGGAAAAAAAAGCGATCGAAGACGAACTCCTAAAGGGTCCGCCGAAGAGTTGCAAATGTCCACGAATCAAACGGTTTATTTCTGTTCCCGAAGGAACTTCAGACGTGCGAATAAAAAAGTAGGGTGATCCACGAATGACCGCTTCAGTTTGGCGGGCTCCGAAAAAAGCGTGGGAAGAGTGAGTCGGCAGCCAGACCAACAGAGCGAAAAAAACAAACTGTCGAAAAAATGATTCTTTCACGGATCACTTATCAAATGGATTGCAGAGCTCAAGTGCGAGACTGCGGAAGTGAGACGTATTGCCTTCTTCTCCCGATTTCAAACGCAGGGGGTGAAGCCGTTGCAAAGTCTCAAGCCGTTTGCTGCCGTCTTTTTCGAAAGCGTATTCACTTGGCTTGGCAGGAAAAACGGGAAGCAGGACGTCGATGGAGTGTTTGGCTTTGTGGTCTTTTGAATAAACCACCATTCGAATCACGTCGTAATCGCCGTAAGGATCTTTCAGTTCAATTCGAAACCACGATTTTTGAATGAGTGTCTTCATGTCTTCAGCCGCGACGTAAGTGGCAGCCGGTGCAAGTTGATTCCAATTGGCGCTTTTGAAAAGTTCGGCGTTGAGTTGAGTTTGTGTATCTGCTGAGACGACATTGAAATAAAGAGGTGTTGGATCTTGATAGACGATTCCATCAGCAGTTCCTTTCCATTTGAAAAACTGGATGTAGTCCTCTTTTTCCTCGAAATCCGAATTCAAACCCATGATTTTTAAGTAAGCGAGATCGATGTCCACTTCGCCGAGTGGGGTTGCCACGGCCGAAAGGGCCGCTTGCAACGGGGCCTTTGAATTCGAACTGCAGTAGGCATAGATCTTCGAAGAGTCCGTCGAGTTTACATTGGGTGGATTTCGAATCCGCGAGGTCAGATCAGCTTGGTTATCAATCTTGCTTGGTCCGCAAGCTTGAAACATCAAACTCAAAAGCATTAGTGTTGGGACTGCGTATCGTTTCATTGACTACCTCAATATAAGACAATGTGCACGCCGCTTGCCTGTCTCATTCTGATCTGTTCGAGAGTCTCAGGATCGCCCTACATCTTGTCACGATTCAGTCCATCTCAAATGAAAAGTTTCTGACGACTAAGTCGCAAAATGACCGTCTAAAATCTGAACAAACGGGATCTCTTTTTGGCTCGCGATCGAAAGCTCTCCTTAAAATGCCTTTCGATTCATTTCGAAATGTCGTGGGACATATATATAGACAGCTTGGCGCCACCTGTTTTGGCTGATCTCAAGGTGAGACAGGATTGGATTTTGTATTGAGGGGTATTGAGGTCTTTTATCTAGGAGGTTTCCTTTGAAAACAATTTTGCGCTCGGCACTTCTTTTAGTTGTGTTTGCTATGTCGCTTGCCAACTTGGCGGAAGCCAAGAATCATCACAAACGAAGACATCGCGAACAGAACCAAAGTCATTCCACGTCCAAGCCTCCCCAGGGGTCTTGCAAGCAGCGTTCAACTGCCATCGGTGAAAAGATCGGTTTAGATGCCAGCGAAGCGCAATATCAAGCTGAATCAGCTTGGGTGTTTCGAGATCTGTTGGATGAGGCACTAGCTGACAATTCAGGGGGTCTGTTGACGAAGGTGACTTTAACACTCGCCAAAAAAGCCTGTGTTGAATACGGCGTGGTTGGGATCTACCAAAATTCTCGATACGTCCACATCTCTTACCCGCGGGTTAAAGAAGGCAAAGTTTTTGATCTCGAAGTGAACCTTCGCGATCCGATGGTGCTCGAAGACATTTACAACATGGGTTTGTACACGTGGGGCCACGTTGTTTCGGATATCAAATTTGAATTTTCAAATGTATCAACTCAGCCGGCTGAACCGCCAGCGGAAGATGATGTTGTGGTTTCAGATGATACGACCACAGATAATAGCACTACAGATGACACTGGTGCGGCAGAAGATCAGTCCGGCTCTGAATCAACAGACGACTCGGGTGAATTGGCCGAGTGATTCACCCGATTTCGTTGCAAAGTACGGCTCGATTTTTAGGAGATAGTTATGAAACGCTCAAATGAAAAAATGCCAACATTCGCTCTTTTGGTGATGGCGTTGGTCACACTCACCTGCGGCGGCCTGATGGCGCAGGCCTTGCCGAAAAAATCGTGGTACGACGAAACTCTTAAAAACAAAAGAGTCACCTGCAAATTTTCTGGAGCGCTCTTTAAAGGGGCTCACCCCTTTGTTCAAAGAACGAGCTTTCTGATGAAAGATGGTCTTGAAAATTATCCTTTAAAAGAAGCGGCCGGAATTTACGTGACGTTCAAAGCTAAAGAGAAAGATCTCTCCAGCGCTCTCAACCGCAGGATTTTAGTTGAGCAGACACTGAGTGATGGCGATAGCACGATTTCGCGAACTCGAAAAATGTTGCCTGAAACTCCATATGCTGTGCTCAATCTGCCCCTGATCACTGAACAGCACTTTGTTAAGATGACCTGCAAGACTTCCAAATAGCTAGCGATCACTGGCTATTCGGCCGGCGCTGCTTTCAAAAGTGAAACTCTAGCGAACTCCCGGCAAAAGGGCCCAGTCCAGTCAAGGGGCTCTCACTCCTGACCGATGAGTTCACATGCGGCTGCGGACTTTCAAATTTTTTATGACACTGTTCTTTCTGCTCGGCACGACGTCGCGGGCCGAAGCGCTGTTAGAAACTTCGCTTTTTTATTTCACAGATTCTCT
>CALCCV010000623.1 GCA_937900305.1 uncultured Pseudobdellovibrionaceae bacterium
GAGACATCAAATCATGTTTTGATAAAATCAATCATGATTGGTTACTAGCCAATATTCCAATGGACAAATTTATTCTGCGAAAATGGTTGAAAGCAGGCTATGTGGAGGAGAAAGTTCTTTACGAAACTAAAGAAGGAACTCCTCAAGGGGGAATCATCTCCCCTTGCATACTAACAATGACACTTAGAGGACTCGAAGTTGCTGTGAAAGCCGCAGCCAAAAGAGCCGACAAAGTGAATTTAGTTACTTATGCCGACGATTTTATTGTGACCGGCGCTTCCAAGGAAGTGTTGGAACAAACAATAAAGCCTGTAATCGAATCCTTTTTGAAGGACCGAGGTTTAGAACTGTCTAAAGAAAAGACGAAAATCACCCACATTAACGACGGTTATGATTTTCTCGGATTCAATGTTCGCAAATATCAAAAGAAACTTTTTATAAAGCCAGCCAAAGGCCGAATAAATGAGTTCCTTGCGAGCATTCGTCAGTCCATCAAGAAAAACGAAACCATCAAAACCATAGAATTGATCCAACATCTTAATCCCCGGATCCGGGGTTGGAGCAATTACTATAGACATGTGGTTGCAAAACAAACTTTTCAACGAGTGGACCACCTTATCCTCAGAGCCCTATGGAATTGGTCAAAGCGAAGGCATCCAGATAAGACGCGTTGGTGGATTAAGGATAAATACTTCCGCACCAGCAAAGGAGATCGATGGGTCTTTCACGCTAGGTTCTTGAATGAAAAGTACTTTGAACAGGAACCAGGTGGATTGATTTCCAAAGCGTGATCCCGAAAAGCCTCTCAACGGAGGTTAACATGGAAAACCAGATTCAAGATCTCATTTCACAAATTCAAGCGATACAATCAAAATCCGGCAAACGCAGCCGTTTCCCGCCGGCACTGAAGGCCGCGGTGGTGAAAGTCTACCGCCGCTCGGAGAATCGGGCGAAACTTCGAGCGCAGCTGGGTATCGGTCACTCGACACTCTCACTGTGGTTGAGACTTGATGCCGAATCGAGACGCTCACGAAAGTCAGCTTTCAAGTCTATGTGCGTTTCAGAACCTAAGTTGTCACCGAGACTATGCTTGGCTTCCGGCGTTTCGGTGGAAAACTTGAGCGAAGAATTTCTTTTCAAGGTTTTAACCGATGCTCTTTCAAAGACGTGATCTAGAAATTCACATTTTCCAGCAAACGATCGACATGCGCTGTGGGTTTACGAAACTCACCTCATTTGTAAAGTCAGCCCACGGAATGACGACTTTGCTCGATGGACATATTTTTGTTTTCTTCGGAAATAATCGTCACCGGTTGAAGATTTTATTTTTTGACGGCAGCGGACTGATTTTACTTTCCAAGAGAATCGAGACTGGGAGGTTCATGTGGCTCGAAGACTTGGAATCAAAGACAGTGAGTTTTTCGGAGCTCGAGCAACTCTTGCACGGCTCAGTTTTAAGAAGGGGAAATTTAGGTGTCATGCCGAAGAGCGTATGAGTTGAATGCGAACAAATAATGGAGGAGAAACAACTTCAGATGGAAGCCGCAGAAGAACTTTTTCATAGTATCAAAGATCCAGAAACGCTTCGACGGATGGGCTTGCATCTGTTGGATGAAATCGCAAAATTAAATAAAGTTGTGGCGAAGTCTCGTAACGAGCGGGATCAAAAAGAGCTTGAAAAGCAGCTCTGGCTTGATCAGGCCATAAAACTCAATTTGCACAAACTTTATCGAGTGGCGTTCGGCTTTGGCCGCGAGGTGAATAAACTTCGTGATCGAGAGCGACTGAAAACTGAAAAACAGTTAACGCTGCAGACGTCGTCACTTGTGGGGATGATCGAAGAGATTAAAAACGACAATTTGCCGGTGGAAGAAAAAGTTCATCTTCAAGACGAGGAGCGGCTACTTGAGCGCTGTCATTTAGCGGGATTGGTTTTTAAAGATGGGGATGAAATCGAGATCACCCAAGTTGAAAACCTTTTTGAAGAGTCATTTGAGATCACGATCACTAAAGAAACTTTTAAAAAAGTCCAACACAAACGGGCCAAGTACCGGGCAAAGAATTTAACCACGGGCGAGGAGAAAATGCTGACGGCTTCGGGGCCGGCAAAACTCTACGCCAAGTGTCAGTTCAGCATTGATTTTGCAGTTCACATCGTGACGCAAAAGTTTTTAAATGCGCTCCCTTATGAGCGACAGCGCCGCGACATCCGGCGCGCTGGCATAAATGTTCCCGTAATCACTCTTTGCCGTTTGGAGACAGGTGTCTCAGCTCATCTTGAATGCGTGGTTGAAAAGATCCGCAATGATATTCTGACCACTTCCCACTTGGCCGTCGGCCTTGATGAGACCAAGTGGCCCATTTTAAACACCAAAGACTCGAACGGTTATTTTTGGATTTTGTGCAACCAAGCAGGCTCGTACTACCGTTTTGAACCTTCGCGCTCGGGCGAAGTGGCGATGGAGTTGCTCAAAGGATTTTCCGGCAGCGTGGTGTCGGACAAGTTCAGTGGTTACTTGCAGTTTATTACAAATGGAAAAATCAACTGGGGTTTGTGTTTAGCGCATGGTCGCAGAGAATTTATTTCTTTGCAGGAGACCTATCCGAAAGAATGTGGCGCGGTTATCGATCTTATGGATCAGGTTTTTAAAATCGAACATACGGCTAAAAATTGGGATCAGCTGGCTTTACTCAGACTTGAAAAGTCGACACCGTTGATGGCGGCGTTAAAAGAAAAACTTGAAGAAATTCAGAGAGAGTTTTTGCCTCGAGACGAGATGAGAAAAGCGGCTGAGTATATTTTAAGTAGTTGGGAACAGTTCACGGCATTTTTGAAAGATGTAAAACTGCCCATCACAAATAACGAGAGCGAACGAGCCCTTCGGCAAGCGGTTCTCGGTCGCAAAAACTACCGCGGTTCAAAGACAATCGACGGAGCCGATCGCGCAGCGATTTTATTTACGGTGGTTGAGTCTTGTAAAAAAGCTGAACTCGATCCCGAAGATTACATCAAGTACGTCATCACGGAGAATCATGAAGGCCGCGAGCCACTGACGCCGTTAAAGCTGGCGCTTCAGATGCGCGGGCCTGCGGTCGATCTGCCGACGGGTCTCATCAGCGAAAAGTAAATTTAATAAGTCAACCCACCTGGTTCC
>CALCCV010000624.1 GCA_937900305.1 uncultured Pseudobdellovibrionaceae bacterium
AACTTCGTCCACCCGTTTGACAGGTACTGCAACATTGAAATCCCCCGCTGAGACTTTTTCGGTGGCCTTGTTCAATTCCAACAACGAATCCAAAAGGGAATGAGTCGCGAAAATAGAAAGCAAGATCATACAAGCCGCAATAAGAACTAAAAAAACCATCACTTTTTTTTGCAAAGTGACCAACGCCGCGAAGGCCTTCGCCTTAGGAACCAGCGACAGGACATAGCTTCCTCCCACCCCGACCGAAGCGTATGCAACGAGAGTTTCACCGCTGCCAGGCACGTTGACGAGCGTCGACCCAACAGCTCCAAAATTTGTCGATGCCAAAATTCCTTTCAGCTCCGCCGGAGAAACACCGCTGCGGGCGACGCCGAGTTGCACTCCCGCGGTGGGATGATAAAGAATCAAACCACCACCGTCTTTCAAAACAAACATCTCTTCCAGGTCCGGCATTGAGAAAACGACAAACAAATATTTCTTTTCGTTGGCCTCTCCAGTGTCAATTTTTTCGATAATGTAGGACGGACCCGTTGGCCCAAGGGATTTGAAGATCGAGGCACCGTCTTCTCCCGTCGAACTTTGTTGAGATCGTCGATTTTCATTCACAAGCTGGATGTAGTAATCACTCAACTTCTGCGGATCTGCCAGCCACTGATATTCTGATTTTTCCTGACCCGTCTCGCCACTCACCACGAACAGTCCTTTGACCGCGGGATACTCCTCGGGAATTCGTTTAAAAATTGCGAAGTCCCTTTTCTCGAGTGCTTCTTTTAAAAATGGGCGAATGCCGTTGATCACTGACTCAATCTCACCCTTTACCTGTGTGGAAATCAGGGTGGCCAAATTGGAATTTGAATCAAAGATGTAAGCTTCTTTATCCTTTTTGAACGTGTCGATTGCGATATATGCGAAAATACTCACAGACAAAAGTGGCAGACAAGTGAGGATCAACAAAACCTTTGTACGAAGCGAGACCGCTTTTCTCATCTCTCTAGCATGCCAACGTCAGAGGAAAGATTTTACCACAAACTGTTCTCACCCAGCCAAAGGTCCAGACTGGGAGATGTCGGCAATGCCATTAAAACTCATTCGAGAGATTTTTTTTTAATATCTGAGACAAATTCCGATGAGCCCTGGTGATAAAAATAAATTTCCATTTTAATTTGCAGTTGCCTGCTAAAGCTAGCTCGTCTGCCAACCCCTCGCTGACGCTCATCTTGATGATCCTCTGGTCGGCGCTGTCAATCCGCTGCAATCATCCTGCCGAAGAGCCTTCGCCAGCCCTCAATTCGGAGTCGCAAATTTTAGATTATCAAGCATTGCCAAGTTTAGCTTGGGAAAACGCCTCTAAAGAAACCAGGCCCTGGAGTCTTCACATCTTTCAAACTCTTTGGGAAAACGATTCTGAACTTCTTAGCCAAAACCCCGAAGATGCCAGTGAATTTTGCCCTACGTACGGTAGCTTGGCAAAATTGCAGCGACTAGAGTTCTGGGCGCATCTCATAACTGCAATCACTAAGTTTGAAAGCTCTTATCGACCCCAGCTTCGCTATTTAGAGACCACGCTGGGTTTGGATAGCATCACGGGGGAACCGGTGGTGTCTGAAGGGCTGTTGCAGCTCTCTTACCAAGACTCAAAAATCTATAAAAATTGTCAGTTTGTTTGGAATCAAGATCGCGAACTCGCGCGCGACGACCCTCGCAAGTCCATTTTGAATCCGCTGATCAATCTCACGTGTGGGATATCCATTTTAAACGCACAAATAAAAAACAAAGGTCGAATCAGTCTCAGTCAAGGAGCTTACTGGTCCGTTTTAAAAATCGGCCACGCGAACTCCCGCCTAGCTGAAATTAAAAGCTCACTTGCAGCCACTTCCGTCTGCCAGCGATTGTAGCCCGGGGCTTCACTCAAGCGTAGCGCGGTAGGCCACCAAAATCGGATGTCACAAAAACCCGCTTCGTCCGTGCGAGTTCTTGCCAGCCTCGGAAGATTGCGCCAAGATCAGGGCCATGAAAAGTCTGTTAGTTATCGAAGATAGCAGTGAAGTTAGAGTGTTGCTGGAATTTGCTCTAGAGGAATTTGCAGTAACCTATTGCAGCCACCTCAAAGATGCCAAAGAAAAGCTAAGCAAAAACAAATTCGATCTGATTCTCCTCGATCTTGGCTTGCCAGACGGCGATGGTTTGCAATTTCTCACTCATCTTGCCGCTCAGCAAGAGACGAAAGAAATTCCCGTCATCATTTTGAGCGGAAAATCTGAAATCTCAAACAAGGTTTTAGCCTTTTCAGTGGGTGCCGAAGATTTTATTTCGAAGCCGTTTGATCCTCTTGAATTGCGAGCTCGCGTTTCTGCGAAACTAAAGAAATCGGATCGCCTGCAAAGTAAATCTGAACTTTTTCGAGTTGGCGATCTCTCCTTCCAAGTTCCGAAACAAAAAGTTCATATTGTGAGCGATGGAAAAGAAGAAAGCGTAGAGCTGACGTCTCTTGAATTTCGGCTTCTTTTGACCCTAGCCAAAGCCCCAGAACGAATTTTTAGCCGCGATTTTCTTCTCGGCGAAGTCTGGGGCTCTGACGTCAGCGTTACCGATCGGACCGTGGACACTCACATTGGTCACCTTCGTAAAAAAATAGCCAAATCTCAGTGCAAGATCGACACAGTCATCGGCAGCGGCTACCGGTTTTTACCGAGTCACTGATGAAAAAAACTTCAAGTGCCCAACTGCAAAAACGCGCGGACCATTTACGGCGGCACCAAGATCGCTGGCGTCAAACGCTAGTGAATTGGGAAAGACTGCGTCTGGGTCTTGGGCTCAGCTCGTTTGTTTGTATTGCCATTTTTGCAAGTCTTCCACAGCAACCATGGCAAGCCGCGGCCTTTGCCACTTTTTTCGGTGGTTTTGTTTTCGCAATTCTCCGCACTCGAAACGTAGCTCGTCACCTGGCACAAATTGAACGGCTCCAAATCTTTTGTGACCGCCAAAGATTGCGGAAAGAGGGATTGCCGGTCAACCGACCCTCACCGCGCTCACTCGATGAGGAGTCAAATCGCCAAGATCCAAGCGGAACTCTTTCAAAGCAAGATCTTCATCTTTTTGGCTCCCACTCCCTCTGGACGCTGATCGACGAAACACTCACTGACGGCGGACAAGAGGCGCTTCAAAAGCTCCTTCAGAGCAATCCCTTATCCGTGACGGACCTTCGTCAGCGCCAAGCTCGCCTTAAATCATTGCGAAGCGAGTATTGGTTTTATGTGAGGCTGGGATTGACGGCGAAATCAGCCGAACTCAATTTATCAACCCGACAAGTCGCTGACTTCTTAGCAAAACCATTTGTCCATCCCAAATATCAAACCTTTTTTTGGTTAAACCTATTTGGTTGGCTCATAACCATCTTTGCCATAGCGATCTCAGTAACGACCTCTGCCTTTTCTCCTGGAATTTTTGTTGTGGGTTTCTTGCTTCTCAGTTTCTGGAGCCTCAACACCGTGGCACCTGATTTTCGCCAAGCCGTCGGTCTGGTTCATTACCTCGAGCTTCTCTCACCCATCTTTGGCCAAATTGAACAGCGCACGAAATCCAAAAAATCATTGAGCGAAATTTTCCCTATCACCGCCCAAAAAGGCCCAGCGCAAGAAGTCAAAAAACTGGAAACCACACTTGGATTTGTTGGCACGCAAACCAATCCCATTTTGCATTTCGTCCTCAATTCAATTTCACCTTGGACCGTCAGCGCCAGCTTTTTTTTGGAACGTAAACGCCTACAACTGGCGGCCGATCTGCCTCGTTGCCTCGAAGAACTGGCCGCCTTTGAGGTCTGGGGATCACTTGTCATTTTTGATCGTTGGCAAACGCAGACCTACCCCGAGTTTTCGGAATCCACGAGCGGCGACACTCTCAAGTTTCGTGGCCTCTATCACCCGCTAATCCCTCGCGCCACCGTGGTCGCAAATGATTTTCAATTTCCGGCGGGCCAAAATTTAGGACTCTTGACCGGTTCAAACATGTCAGGAAAATCCACCTTCTTGCGCACGCTTGGAATCAACCAAATTCTCGCCAACCTTGGCGCTCCTGTTTTCGCCGAAGAGTTTCACACTCGGGCCCTGATCATCGCCACTTGCATCGAAGTCAGCGACTCTTTGCGAGATGGCCATTCGTACTTCTATGCTGAAGTTCGGCGACTCCGCCGCATCTTAAAATTGGTTGAATCCAACCTATCTGTCTTATTTTTGATTGATGAAATTTTTCGAGGCACAAATAACCGCGAACGGCAGATCGGCAGTCGCGCCGTCATCCGCTCTTTAGCCCAACATCCTGCTAGTTTGGGTTTTGTCTCCACCCATGATTTAGAATTGACTTCGCTAGGTCAGACGGAGACAGCCGTTGTCAATTTGCACTTTCGCG
Organism: uncultured Pseudobdellovibrionaceae bacterium; assembly: GCA_937900305.1. GTDB lineage: Bacteria > Bdellovibrionota > Bdellovibrionia > Bdellovibrionales > Bdellovibrionaceae > CALCCV01. The sequence goes on from CALCCV010000624.1 coordinate 4,405, forward strand.
AAACCATCGACGAACAAGGCCAAATGCACTTTCACTACAAACTCCAACAAGGGCCGACCGAAACCACCAATGCGTTGACGATCATGCGCCAAGAAGGATTGCGCGTCGATCTCGGCTACGACTAAATGGTGAGATTTTGGAAATACGCCTAGGGAAATGCGGCGTTTTCGACCATCGAGCCTTTCAACGAGAACGATGTTTTTCCCGTCGCCACCTCCGAATTCAATTGATCGAAGGTCAACGTGTCTTGCGTCGGTCTCTCGATCGTCGTCACCGATCGATCCGTCTGCGTTGCCGACTCTAGCACCAAGCCTTGATCGGTAAGGTGACCCACCTTGGCCTCACCGTCGAAAATCTCACCATCACGAATCACATATTTCGGCGACGGTGCCACAGTTAACCGACCGAAATAAAATAAAGCTTGGGTCCACTCAATTCCGACTTCGGTTTGGATGATTTTCATCTGCACTTTGCAATCAATGTACGCACCAAAAATTAAAATTTTGCAATTTCCGGCAAAAGTTCCATTCAGATCTTTGGAGGCGAATGCCTGAGGCCCGGTGGTCAGGGTCAGCACGGCGCCCAACCCCAAAATCGTCGCGCAGAGCTTTTTTTGAAACATGAATCCTCCCTCGCCCATTTTTGGAAGGAAATCGAAACGGTGCAAGCTAAAACTCCGCGTCTTGCAGCTGCACTCGCCCCAGCCTACAATGGGCCTGATCCAAAAACTTCATCTCTCGAAAGGTCACGATATGAAAACACGAATTACAACCCTCCTTCTTTCCCTCAGTCCGTGGCTCTTCTTTTCACCAGCTTTCGCAGAAGCTACCAAAGAAATTGCAGGCACGGTTTCTCTTGCCAAAGGCGCCGAAAAAAATATCAATAGCACTGGTGTTCTGTTTGTTTTCGCTAAAAACGCCGGGGGAAAGGCCGGAGATGGAGCTCCACCCGTCGCTGTTCTGAAAATTCCTCAACCTAAATTTCCGGTGACCTTCAAAATCTCTGCGCAAAATCTGATGATTCCTGGATCTGCGTTCGAAGGACCCTTTGATGTGTACGCTCGCTATTCCCCCTCGGGCGATGCGATTGACAAAACTGGTCCCGAAGGCTCCACAGCCAGCAAAACCCCCATCAAAGTTGGCCAAGCCGATTTAAAAATTGAATTGAAAGCCAAGTGAACTGGCGAACTTGTTTGCATCTCCGGATTTGGAATCTGATTCGGGATGAGGTTCAGAGGGATTGATTCACCGCGGTTTTTAGAAATTGCACAGGCTGCTCTTTATGTCTCGCAGCCTGATTCCCCTCCCGGGCGATTTTTTTGCTCAATCTCATCTAACTGAAATCCACTCATCTGTTTGTCCCTATTGTGGAGCTGGTGAGATCTTTATCAAAAAGGC
>CALCCV010000625.1 GCA_937900305.1 uncultured Pseudobdellovibrionaceae bacterium
TTGAAAAAAATCCTGGGACAATTTCACCAACTCCGAAGCCAAGGGTATGGGTTTGAAGCTTTTTCCCACTCTCAGAAAAAGCTGCCGGCCCAGGATAAGCTCTAGTGTCTTGATATTTTGGCTCACGGCCGATGAAGTGATTTGCAAGGTTTGCGCGGTCTTGCGAACGCTCTCTGACTTTGCCAACTCACCAATCAGTCGAATTTTGAAGAGATCGAGGTTATTAAGCATTTCTTAATATTATGTAAACTATTGGCCCTTTCCGGGCTTTTCTTCTACCGAGGCAGTGGACTTGTATCCTAAATGACTAGACGAACCACAAGTGGGCGAAATTAACTCCAAAAATCATTTTGGTCTTCGGCCAAAATGATTTTTCGATGGAGGTTTTTCCTATGCTGAAGTCCGGATTTCAAAAGTGTTTTCAATTTCTGCGAAAAACTGTCGCCGCACAAGTTCACTTCTTGGCATTTATCGCCTCCCAGTATTCGGCACGCCTTCCCCAATGGGCGAGACATCGATTTTTTTACACCGGAATATTTTTGCTGATGGGTTGGCTCCTCCTCATCCGCATTGGCGAAATTTTTAACAATCTCTCTTGGAGTTCTCTTGCGCTTTTAGGTGCCGGAGCACTCTCGTATAGCGTCGGTGCTTTGATCTATGCATGCAAACGTCCCAACATTTGGAAAGGTGTCTTCGGCTTTCACGAACTCTGGCACGTGATGGTGGTATTTGGTTACACTTTTCACTATCTTTTGGTTCTGAATTTCTATAGGGCGACGGCTCTCCCGTAAGGGGGCAAAAGTAACGAGCTCAAGCCAACAGCGATTTATTTCCAAAAACAGGGAATAAAAGTTTCGTCGATGAGTCTTAGAATAAAGAAGGGACACTCAAATCCACATGGCCAATCGATCTGAGCGAGGCGAAAGCCTCCTTGCCCATTTAGATGCAGCTTACAGCCTGGCCCGTTGGCTGGTGAAGAACGAGCCCGATGCCCGTGATATCGTTCAAGATGCCTTTTTAAAAGCCCTCCATTTTGAAGGGCCCGTCAAAAATCCAAAGCCTTGGTTTTTAACCATTGTTCGGAATCAAGCTTATACATTTCTAAAGAAACGTCCAACGCCCTTCACCGAAGAGAGCTTAGACCTCGCAGAGCAAATCGCAGACCCCTCTTTCTCACCCGAGGAAATCATTTTAAAAAACGTCGACATGAGCCTGGTGCGAATCGCACTGCTCTCGGTCTCCGAAGAGCATCGAGAAATTTTTCTCCTCCGCGAGGTTGAAGATCTTCTTACGAAGAAATAGGAGAGGTTTTGGAAATTCGCGCCGGCACTGTCATGTCCCGTTTGGCCAGAGCCAGAGCAAAGATTATCGAAAAAGTTCGTGAAGTCAATGCCACAGCAGAAAGGACAAAATCTTGAGCAAAGAATTTCAATCCCTTCGCTATCACACTCCCGAAGATTTGAGAGGGCAGTTAGAAAATCTAACTGCCGTAGGTGATTCTGCAGAGACGGCGACAAAAAAAACCATATCGAAAAGTACTAAAAATTTAGAATTGCACTTTCATTTCGGCAATAGATTTGGTTTCGCCATGGGGGTTACCGCCGTTCTTTTTTTTGTCATTTGGGCGACAGTCTTTCAAAAGAACGACGATCACCAATACCTTCTTCAACAAGAACTGACTAGCGCACACATTCGCTCGTTGATGGACGATCATCTTTTTGATGTCGCTTCGAATGACCAACACACCGTCAAACCATGGTTCAATGGCAAATTGAATTTTTCACCCCTCGTGAAGAACCTCGCGAGCATGGACTTCCCCCCTAGTCGGTGGCCGCTTGGATTACATTGACTCTCGAGTGGTGGCCGCTTTGGTCTTTGAGAGTGATCAGCACATCATCAATTTGTTTTCTTGGCCAATAGCCAGCAAAGAACCCAATTCACTTCCACTGACCTTCTCCACATCTCAAGGTTTCAATATCTGGTCATGGGAAATGGATGGCATGATCTATTTTGCAGTTTCTGATCTAAATGCAAACCGTCTCAGTGAATTTACGCGACTTTTTTCGACAAACCAAAAGTGAAGGCACAGTGTAAGAAACTTAGGGAGGTGAAAGAACATGAGAACTCACCTTTGCATTTCTCCCGTGCCAAGCCGCATAGGTGGAGATCAGCGCAGACAAAATAAATCCCCGGTATCCCAAATTGGCAAATATCCAAGCTCCCACTGCAGAGCCCACCACAAAGGAAACAATCGAACCGGCTCTGAGATAGTTGGCCCGAATCTCCACCGCCAACAACTGTTTCTTTAAATTGTAAGCCAGAATTCGAGCCAACCCCAGACCCAAATCGGTCGTCAATCCCGTCAAATGAGTGGTCCGAATGGATCTACCTGAAGAGGATGTTATCGCAGCATTCTGCAGTCCACTAGCCAAACACAATAGAACTAACAGAACATAGTTTTCCTTCAATCCAATCGAACCAAAAACTCCAAAATGCAAAAGTTCTCCACCACCGGCAGAAATAAACAAACAAGCCGCACTCAGGCCCATGACCCAATCAAAATGAGGTTTTTGGCCGCGAGAAATGGGACCATCTATCAACAGACCGGCCAAAAAAGCTCCCGCCAGAAAAAACAGTGGCACCGAAAGAATTCCAAATGCCGCATCCACTTCCTGGCGCTCAATGCCGACTCCAAACAGAGTGGCAAATCCAGTCACATGACTGACAAATTTTCCGGTGGCCAAAAAACCTCCAGCATTGATCGCTCCTCCGTTGAAGCTCAAGAGGAACCAATGCAGCACAACCACATTATTTACATTTTGATCGAATCGATGATTGAACATTGCATTTCAATTTCATCACAGGATCTGAACTTCACAAACAGAAAATATTTTTAAAATTTTTCGCAAAAAAGGAACTTCGTCTTTCATGACGGAATAATCTCACAACCAGAGTGTCTTAGGCAGTGGAGGAAAAATGAATATTCTCAAATGGCTAGAATGTCCGCCCACGACTGGACCAAAATCGTTGATTCTACTTCGCTTAATGGTCGGAGGAGTTTTTCTATGGGAAGGAGTGCTTAAGTTTGTCTATGTCAATCAAGGCGTGGGGCGTTTCACTAAATTGGGATTCCCTGCGCCAAAGCTCTTGGCTAATTTTGTGGGAATCCTAGAAATTGGTGGCGGACTCCTTCTCCTGTTTGGAATGTTCACTCGGTGGATTTGCATTCCCTTCATGATGGAAATGATTGTCGCAATGATTTCTACCAAAATTGCATTGTATCTTGGAACCTCACCGCTGCCCCTGCCACCCTCCCCACCTCAAATAGGGATGTGGGGCTGTGTTGCATGAAATGCGATCCGAATATGCTTTTGGGCCTGGGTGAAGAGTTCGCTTTCTTCATAAGGGTCCAAACTCAGTTGAAGATTTTCATCAAATTCGCAACCTTGGTTTCTTGCTTCCTATGCTCCTGCTCACTATTGTCTGCGCATACCGCTTCAAATTCGATGAAGGTTCCAAGATTAACGACCTCATCGAGGTGGATTCGCACATTCTCGAAGAGAAAAACCTCGCGATTTTTATCAACGACGAATTCAATACCCAGTAATGTATTGAATAAATCTTTTACGAGAGTTGGGTTTTCGACCAACATGATCGCATAATCGCTTTTCATCGGCGCTAGCTGATAACCTTTAACGTAAGGAATCAGCTGTGCGGATTTGTCGTTTATCTCTCGAAGCTTGAGGCGCCCTGCCTTCGTAGAAAAATAAGTATCAACCTGATGAAGAACAACTAAATACGCTGTTTGAATTTTCTCGGCCGTGGCACGAGCCTTTTTAAGATCATTGCATCGGGCTTTGATTTCTATATTTGGCATGACTATTTAATATTTAGGATACGCAACCTTGTCAAAAGAGATGTCCCAAATCCATCGCTTTGCTAGACAGAAAAGCCACTATTTTTCGGGGAACAGCTCAATTTGAAATGATCATATTGAGGGCAATCACCACCAATAAGAATGTTACAAATCTTCGGAATGCCTTTTCTGAAAGGCGAGCGATAACTTTTTTACCAAGCAATGCCCAATGATCATGCCGACTCCGAGAATGACTACTAACAGCCATTGACTCGGCTTCAAAGAAAGATGTTGTTCATAGACCGCCATTTTGACCGCGTGGATACACAGAGCTGTTGAGGCTTCACTGGCTATGTATACAAGGGGGCGGCAGTTTCAATTCAAGAAACACAGCGGCCCCAATGGGTCCTGCGCTCCCGACCAAGTCTGACAAGAATCCAACAACCGCACCACCACCCATTAGCAGTTGGCGATGTCTAAGCGAAGACTTCCGATTTAAGAGTCTGAAGCCTACGAAAACTAGGATGGCAATTCCGATCAGGCGTTGGATAAGGTCTTTAGGAAGCTCCACAAAAGTCGTCGAGCCAAACAGGGCCGCAGGCAAGGCTGTTATCAGAAATAGTCCAACTGGCCGCCACTGAATTTTCGAAAATCCAAAGTAAATTCTCGAAAGGTTTCCAATAATTTGGCCTAACGTAAGAAGAGGTATGGCCGTTGTTGGACCAACAATATTTGAGAGCAGCGGAAGGAGCAGATGTGCGCCTCCGAATCCAGCGGCACCAGAAACAGCAGCAGCCAATACGCTGCCACCAAATAGAATTAAGATATCTGGTAAATTTACAAATCTCTGTAGGGTATTCTTTTGGAACAGTCACGAATCAAATCATTCGCACCTAGGCGGCGGTCAATTTGCGCTAAGTTTTAATTACCTGTTTGAATTGGGGAGCCGTCAGGAAGACAGACCTTTTGGTCGCCGTCCTAAATCACATTCCTGGGGGTTCTGAAGCAAAATCTGCTACCGCCGCAAAAGATCTCAGACGCCCCCTGAAGTCATTTAAGCTCGCCTTTTGGCCCTTGCCCATTTTTGGCGTCAAAAGTCAGCGCTGAGGCGTCCTGACCGCAAGCCACAGGGATTGGCTATTAATCCTCCCTAACGGCTCGTGCATTCCAGTTCAGCCGAAACATTAAACCCATGACAGGAGGCGGTCTGCTCAACCTGCGTGTGCGTAATGATCGCTATGGATGGGTTACATAGATTATTGGCTTTCTGTCTGACTTGCGCAATCGCGCTTTCGAGGGCCTGGAATTCATACGAAAAACAGGCGGGTACTGAGACGGTAATTGTCTCGGCTAAAGCTGATACTGACACTATTGAAACTATTAGAATTGAAATTTTTTTCATGTAATCCTCCTACGGGAAGAATTTGTACTTCTGAAACTTGAATGTCTAATAGACATTCTGAGTGACTATCATAGCCACTCTCTATGATACACTCGATTGAAATAAAACTTGCGTGCAGTTTTATCGAACAATTTCCCACGGGGTGGTACATGCGAAGTCGGTAAAACATATACGATAAATGACGAAGCTAAGGCCGCAATTGACTACGCACTGAGTGAGGTTCGCGAAAAAACCAGCGCAAAAGGACGAGGCGATCAAGCGGCACATTCGAATCCTGCGGCAGCAAAATAAAGCGCACCTCGGCCGCTTCCACCGGCCGGAGGTCACGTAAAGTCGAGCCGCAAGCGAATCAAATCTTTAAAATGGAAGGTGGCGCCAA
>CALCCV010000626.1 GCA_937900305.1 uncultured Pseudobdellovibrionaceae bacterium
AGATCTGTAGCCGTGACTGGAGTTCAGACGTGTGCTCTTCCGATCTTGTCTTTGTAAGGATATTCATAATTAGGTGGCAACACTCCAAAAGTTTGCAGCAACGCTGAAAACGGATTTAGTTTTTTTGCTGTTTGAGCATTTCTCTGCTGCGCAGCTCGAACTCGAATTCTCTGAGCCAGATCGCTGCGAGAGCCCGCCGAATTGAGGCCCAGGGAATGTTGATTTAACAATTCAGTTCGCGCCGTGTTTGCCAAAGAATCCGGTGCTGTGGAGAAAATGATGGCAGGCTCTTCATGGACGGCCGTGACCACCTCTGGTGGCGAAGCCAAAGGCCCCGAATTCCCTGCCAGTGCCGGTGACCCACCCGCAAGCAGCGACGCTCCAATCAGATTCAGCGTCAAATTCAGCGTGTATTTTGAGACCGATATTTGAGATCCCCCACTTTGAAATTTCATGGTTTTCATGTTCCCTCCCCCGAGATGGCCTTAGTTTCCCTCTTTGGGATTTGAAGTAAACAGAAAACTCTAAAAAAAATTATGTTTCCCATTAGGGAGCCATAGAGGGCTCCACAGGGTGAATTTTATGCGCAAGGAAACCGATCTTTTAAAAAAGCACCAGCACATGCGTTGAGAGATGTGTGCGAAATCGCAAAGTGGTTTTGAAGTCTCCTTCGCTGGGAGCGGGCACCGAAGCGGAGCGCAAGGGAGCCGATGTGGCGTCCGGCGCCATGTGTCCTTGCACCGAAAGATCGACGCCAAATCCAAAACGATTGTTCACAAAAAACTCCTGGCCACCACCGGCATGAAACGCAGGATTGCTTTTCGTGCCGTATTGAACCATGCCGGCACCAAGCATGATGTAGAGACTTGTATTGAACGTTGCCGCCTTCGAAAAGCTGATTTTGCCATAGAATGGCCGCATCTGAAAATATCCAAAGTAGGCACTCTTCAGCGCAGGCGCCCGGCCAAAATCTAACTTCGCCGTCGTGTCCTCAAGCTGTTGAGCATAAGAAGACTTTCCCTGGCCATAGGCGTGGTAGGAAAATCCGATCGCTCGCGTTTCGGTGAAATTGTAAAACAACCCAGCATTGATATTTTGATTTTGCCAAAAGGGCTCGTCCATCAAAAAGCCCACTCCTAAGTCTAACTTCAATCGATTTCCGAAAGTGACGTTCGGTTGAACCACGGCTTCTTGTCGATCGACCAGGGCTTCAACAGACTCCGACGGCAATTCGTCTTCCAGAAATTGAATGTCTTGGGCGTGCGCCGTCAAGTGCCAACCACAAATCCAGATTGCGAGCATCCAAGAAATTTTAAATAATTTCATTTTCTCTTATCCGCCCCAAATTCGCTGCGGCCCCGTTTGACCTCGGGAATAAAGTCGCCGCGCAATTTGATCATCCGTTTGAAGTTGCTGCTCTTTCGATTGAACAAAAACTCAACGTCTGGATTTTGTTTTTCCCCGTTTACCAATTCATCATCAAAATCAATACTCAACCGACGACTGCCCACTTTCACACCCTTGCCCTTCGGAGGTGTCGCAGCTTCTTGCGCAAGACTTGCACCAGAACTGGCCATCAAAAGCCAAGCTAAAAACGCCAGCCAGCGCTGTCGATTCGAAAATACGAATCTCCCTATTGACTGCATGAGTTGACTCCCAGGTATTGATAGCTGCCAATTTCGTCACGCCAAAACTCTCCCTGAAAGGGATAATAGTGGAAACCATTCTGCACGTAAAAATCTCGTGAATTCTCGTTGTCGACGGGCTTGTCAGATTTGTCTGCCATCTGACCTTTGAGAAATTCTTTTTTATCATTCAGCAATTCATACCGAAGAAAATCAACCTGTCCTTGATAGTCACTGATTTCGAGCAACTTTTCTTTCAGATGGGCAATGACGTACAAGCCAACGCGGGACTCGACCGAACT
>CALCCV010000627.1 GCA_937900305.1 uncultured Pseudobdellovibrionaceae bacterium
GTCAAGTATTTCTGATTTGTATAACCAAACCAATCCCAACAAGAGTAAGGATTGCCGGCTCCGCCTTGAATGCTAGGGTAAAGAATGACAACCTCATTGGATTCGGCCCATTCGTTAAAACCGGCGCCCGCGACAAACGCTTTTTGAACAAACATCGGAGTTTGCAAACAGCCATGAAAGGCGATGTGCAAGCGACACGATTTTGTTTCGCAAGGCTCGGGAATGTACACGTGGCCGGCCGAGCCCATTTGGTCTCCTGAGCGAGTGTAAGGCTGTTGATTGAATTCAAAAAGTCGATTGGCCTTGGCAACGCCACGATCCTTCACCGTTTCGTACAGCGCTTTAAATACCAGTTCTGGGCCGTCGACTCCGCAATCGTTGACATAGGGAATGCGAGCTTCGCCACAGGGTACGGTGGCGGTCAGGGAGGGAAAGCCATGGCCCGAAGCCACATCGAAAACATCTTTCACCGTGGCACCGTAATGACTAAAATACTCTTCGAGCTTTGCAGAAGACAATGGATTGACCACGCCATCCTTCGTGCCGTGGAACAACAGCACTTTCGTGCGCGCCAGGTTGGTGGGATCATCAATGCTGCCGTCATGTGCGGAAGAGTCTGTCATCTCGATGGAGTCGGCGACGTCAACCTGTTCAAGAGTCTTCATGCAGGGACCTTGGGCACGTTGAGGATCTCCTTTGGCGCAGCCATAGATGCCACCTGCAAAACTTGCGACCCCGGTGATTTTTTCAGAGTGTGCCACCGCCATTTGGACGGCGAAAAATGCACCCGAAGATAAACCCGATACGGTGATATTGTTGTCGGAAATATTTATGGGCGGCAATGCCGTCGATGAATTGTTCTGTGCTCGAGAAGACGTCGAGGCGAAGATCAGCGTTGCAAAAAAAAGCGATGGCAAACAAGATGCTAGTTTGGCGAGCCAAAATTTGTTCATTGAAACCTCCAAATGTTCGAAGTTGGAGAGACGTTGACGGTCTTCTGACCGGTCGTCAAATCAAAACACAGTGAAGTTTAGAGCGAAGTTAAAAACTGGCTATGACTTGCAATTGAGCATAGCTGTTTGGAGAGTAGATTCCGCTCAAAGATTCGGCGGGTCCAAAGAGCGAAAAAAGAGAAAGGGCTGTGCTCCACGTCGATGTCCAACGGGTATCGACTTGCACTTGCGCCAAGTTCGCGTGACTGAGGAGGTGATGCAGATAGCCGATGGTGAGACTGCTGTCGTTCGTCCAATTCCACCGTGCTCCTAATAGAGTGGTGTCAGAAAAGATATCGACCATGTTTTGAAGTTCTGAGCTCTCGGCCTCCCAAACTTTAGCGTATTCTAAAAAAACCAAGCCTGAAAAGAGTCTTGAATTGATAAATTTTTCGACGCTGGCGTGAAGTTGAGTGCTGCGCAAGGAAGGGTCGCTCACATTTTCAGCGATGAGAAGGTGATGTTGCAAAATCAAATTCCAGATTTCTTTTTGTAGGTGATATCCAGTGGCTCGCCGGCGGGAATAGATCGGTTGAATTTCGACTTCATCATCCAGTTGCAGAACCGTGCGCGGTGAAACTTCGATGATTTTGCCGTTGAGAGTGGGCACAAGAGATGGCGCACCAAGGTGCCCTTCAAAATAAAATAGGGCGATGTCGGTGCCAAAGATTTCGTTTTTCCATTGCACCGCTAAATTGTTGCGAAGGCCAGTGTCGAGATCTTTGGCCGGCTGCACGTTGTATTCAGGATTTTTCGAAAGCAAAACAACAGGGTCTTCAATTTTGAGAGGCAGTGATTCTTGACGGGGCCACCAGACTGAGTGTGCCCCCGGGAGACGATCGGGCCAGCGCCATGGCCAGAGCGTGATTGAAAAGAGCGAAGAGAGACCCCTGTGCTCATATTGCACTCCCGGCGACGGAAGAGTGAGAGTCTGTTGAGGCTGGTGACGATCTTTGGCGTTGATTTGTGACCATGGATTTAAAACTCCGGCGCCACCAAATTTAGCCGAAACCAAGCCCGCCGACAAAAATTTTTTTTCAGAACCCAATTCCATCCGCAACTCTTGACCGCCGAAGGCCAGTTCGTCGTGGGAAGATTCGTAAATCCATTCCCCATCGGCACGCCATCGCCATCGCTCAGATCCTTCATAGCGAACTCGCAATTTGCCTGCAAAAATTCCGCTGCTTTCTCCAGAGTGGTAACCTCGGCCCCCCATGCTGACGTTGAAGGCCGACTCGCTCTCGGCCCAACTCGAGGGTCCCACCAAGCAAAAACACAAGACGCCCAAGAAAACAAAAATCATTCGAAAAATTTGAACGCTATCCACATCTCATCCTAGGCGCATTTTTTCGCCGGGGAAGAGGCGTCTTCACTGATGGATGGCATTAGGAGTGATCTAACAGACATGTAACATGGGCGATTCGCAGGAGGGATCTCATTTGACTCGATGCTTTGTTCTTTACTCGCGGAGTTCCCTTTGCGGAAATGGGCGCAGCTTTTCATTCGGAGGGGAACTATGAAAAAAG
>CALCCV010000628.1 GCA_937900305.1 uncultured Pseudobdellovibrionaceae bacterium
CAATCCACATCGGGGCACCTCGAAAAACCTCACATTCCGAAAACCCGGTATTGCTAAATCAACAACTTACAACAGTGATTTCGGTGAAATCAGGGGGTTTTTCGAGGTGCCCATGGGGAGCTTATCATCACAGGAAATTTACGCGCCAACGTGCGTGACACCGACACGCGCAAACCGAACACCATGCCAGTCTTGGCACTGAGCTGACTACGGATGTTCCGGCGAAGTAGCGAGAGGGACAGCCCTAAATGTGATACTTGGCCGCTACGGTTTGAAGTGTCACTATCGCAAGAAAACTAGCGATGACCGGATTTATCTTTCCAAAATACTCATCCGAGTCTGGCATTTCAATGGTGGTTATATTCTTCTTCCCATCTCCAGTTCGTGAGTGAAAGAATCTATTTCTAATGGTTATTAAAAATTCTGGTATTTCAGAAAATCTAATCTCCACCTCATGACTGGCTCGATCCTTGCTGACGAATTTATCGAATCTATCGCAAGTCAGATCGTAATAATTTCCACCATAACCACCAACGGTTGAGAACGAGATTTTCTGGGCAACCTGCAATTTGAGCGGATCTATAAATCGTCCTTTGCCCAGAAATTTCTTAAACATGCTTAACTCACCCTCAATTTCAGCATTAAGGATTGACTTTAGGTCGTTGAAGGTACCTCGAAACTCGCGCTGAGTGGATGCGTAGAGCAACGGAACCGAGTAGGAAATTCGTTCTAAAATTCTATATAAAAATACAAAGGCGACAGTGCTGCTACCTCGTTTTGTTTGTATGTAGAAATTCATAAATTCTGAAAGAATTTCTCTGTAAAACTCTCGATTGTCAGCGCAAGTTAGTCTTATAAGCCTATTAACGCTGCCGCCAACCGAATAGCTCGTCAAGAAGTCCCTTACCGCAATTGCCGGATTCTTTGTCTGGACGGTTGCGGGCAACGACGAGTAATCTATTGCTTGCTTGCTGCGCGTGCCTCCTCTGGAAACTGTTACCGTCCCCAGGAGCAGTCGTATCAATAGGTATTGATATGAATGCTCGGCATTTTTTGGAATATTGCCCAGCCCTTCGAGTGCAGTACCGGATATTTGAACCGGCACCGTCAAATCCGATCAGAAATTTTGTCTAAGAGTTCGAATTCGTCCAATTCGCTCAGGGACGAATAATTTCGGAAAAAATAGGCAACCAACTCGCGACGGGCCTTTCCGAGATTTACCTTGCTTACATTTATTGATGAGAACGCCTGCTCAAATCTGCTGATGGCTCCTGCGATTTTGTCCACCTTGACTGATTTTAGTTCTGCCACCGATGACTTCGCCCCGACGCAGAATCCAATGAAGTTGTTCTGAACTCTGATCCAGTCGCGCAAATTGTTTGATTTGCCAAATTGGTTTACCACTTCGACGACATCCATGAATTCGACGTTGCTGGTCGGAATGTCTGAGTCGATGATTTTTGAGGCGATGAGTTCATCCATCTTTTCCTCGATAATCTTCTGATTGTCAATATTTACCGATCCACTAAGGTATGCGACGTAGCCCTTGACGAAGTCGGCTTTCTTGA
>CALCCV010000629.1 GCA_937900305.1 uncultured Pseudobdellovibrionaceae bacterium
TCTTCCGATCTGCTTTGGATGTGTGACCCACAAAATCTTCGATTTTTGAAAAATGAATCATTCCACAATCCAAAGATCCATATGTGAACAAACGAAAAGTTTCGGCCAAAAGACACCTGTTTTCTCGTCGAAAAACTCGACGAATTTTCTCGTCGAGTTTTTCGACGAAATCACAATTCCTGTTTAATCACTCTAGTTGAGTTTCGAAAGTGTATGTCACCCGAATGAATCAGCCCACGATTATTGTTTTGCGTTAGGTTCGCCACAGTTTTGACGGACCCATCGAACTTCTCTATTGTCGCCCGAAAGCGAGCAACAGATGAAAAAAATAGAATCTATCATTAAGCCCTTTAAGCTCGATGACGTTGTCGAGGCGCTCTCTGAAGTTGGAGTGGAGGGCGTGACGGTGTCTGAGGTTCGCGGATTTGGCCGCCAGAAAGGTCGCACAGAAATTTACAAAGGGGCTGAATACGTCGTCGACTTTCTTCCCAAGATCAAAATCGAAGTGGTCGTACCTGATCAAATCGCCGACACGGTGATTAGCGCCATTCAGCGAACCGCCAAAACTGGCAAGATCGGCGATGGCAAAATATTTGTGACCGACATCGAAAAAGCCGTCCGCATTCGCACTGGTGAACAAGACGAAGAAGCACTTTAACTAGTTACCTAACCTGAAAAGAATTGAGAGAGGAGCGACCGCTATGAAATCCCAAGAAGCAATGCAGTTTGTCCGCGACAGAGGCGCCAAAATGGTGAATCTAAAATTTTGTGATCTCGTCGGAACTTGGCAGCACCTAACGGTGCCATTGAGTCAACTGACGGTGGAGTGTTTTGAACAAGGCTTTGGTTTCGACGGAAGCTCGATCCGCGGCTGGCGTGGCATCGAAGAGTCAGACATGATCATCATGCCAGATCCAGCCACGGTTTGTATCGATCCATTTATGGAGACACCCACGGCTTCATTTATCTGCGACGTCTGTTTGCCCGACAGCCACGCGTCTTACATCCGCGACCCCCGCGGCGTTGTGAAAAAGGCATTGGCTTACATGCAATCTACCGGCATTGCAGACACCGCCTATTTCGGCCCTGAAGCTGAATTTTTTATTTTCGATGACGTTCGTTATGAACAGACCAGCAACAGCGGCTTTTACGTCGTGGATTCAGACGAGGGCGTTTGGAACACCGGTCGTGAAGAGGGTGGTAAAAATCTCGGGTATAAACCGCGCTCAAAAGAAGGATATTTTCCAGCTCTGCCGGTCGATTCGATGCACGACTTGCGCACCGAAATCTGCCTTGAAATGGAAAAAATGGGAATGGCCGTTGAGCGCCACCATCATGAAGTGGCCAGTGCTGGTCAGGCCGAAATCAATTTTCAATACGATTCAGCGCTCAACATGGGCGACAAAATGATGTGGTTCAAATACATCGTGAAAAATGTGGCTCGTCGCCATGGCAAAACTGTCACTTTCATGCCTAAACCCATTTTCGGTGACAACGGGTCCGGCATGCACATGCACTTGTCGCTTTGGAAAGACGGAAAAAATCTTTTCGCCGGCAACAAGTACGCAGGCTTGAGTGAAATGGCTCTGCACTTTATTGGCGGAATTTTAAAACATGCTCCTGCCCTTTGCGGCTTCATCAATCCGTCGACAAATTCGTACAAACGTTTGGTACCCGGTTTCGAAGCTCCGACAAAGTTGGCGTACAGCTTTAAAAATCGCTCTGCGGCTATTCGCATTCCCAACTCTGGACCAAATCCAAAAGCGAAACGCATCGAATTTCGCACTCCAGATCCTTCGGCAAATATTTATTTGGCTGAAGCAGCAATCTTGATGGCGGGTCTCGATGGCATCTTAAACAAAATCAATCCCGGTGATCCCCTCGACAAAGACATTTACGGACTGCCGCCAGAAGAAGCAGCTCGCATTCCATCGGTGCCTGGAACATTGGAAGAAAGTCTCGATCAATTGCGTGAGGACAACTCATTCCTGAAAAAGGGTGATGTGTTTTCACAAGACTTGCTAGACACTTGGATCAACTACAAAATTGATAAAGAAATTCGACCCGTTCAGCAAAGACCAGTTCCCTACGAGTTTCATTTGTATTATGACTGCTAGAGTTTATACTTTTTGAGATCTGCAAACTGCACAACTCGAAAATAAAAATTTAACAACTCTTAACAACTCTTGGACCAGCGTGAGTTTACGTGAGTGAAACTGAAGGAGATCTGGATGAGTGACAACGACGTAAAGAATTTTATGGGCTATCTCTGGTACAAAGATGAAGGAGATGGCACCGTCACCATTGGATTGAATGAAGATGCTCTCGAGGATTTCGAAGAAATTCTCAGCGTTGAATTGCCTCAAGAAAATGAAAAAGCGCAAACGGACGTCATTTTGGGAACAATTGAAACTGACGATGGTCCTTTGGATATTTATTCGCCCGTTGCAGGCGTTGTTTTGGAAGTCAATCAACAGGCCGTCGAAGACCCCGCCGTGATCATGGAAGACCCTTATGAAGAGGGTTGGCTCTTGCGCATCGAAACCACGGAAACGTTGGATGAAGATGAGGACGAAGAGGAAGAGGATGAAGACGACGAGGACGAGGACGCTGAAGAGGACGAAGACGACAATTAAAAGTCTGGACGGCGCAACTCTTGCCGTTGCGCCAAATCTCCTCTAAATTGAGGATGTGGATTTTCTAAAAAGTTATGACATTAAGCTTTTTGAGTTGATCAACTCAAAGTGGACCAACGCCGTCTTTGATCGTTTTTTTCCAGCGATCACTGACCTTCACAAAAATTCTTTTTTTGTAATTTTGATTTTATCGTTTATGACATTTTCGCTCGTCCGTGCGTTTCGAGTCAGAGGTTTAGGCTACTTGGCCATACTCTTTTTGACAGTTGGGATTTGTGACTGGACTGGCACGCAATTGTTCAAACACCGCTTTGAACGCCCCCGCCCCGCAGCGACGGCCGGAGTTCAAGTCATCGAGCGCAGCCCATCGAGCGGTTATGGTTTTATCAGCAATCACGCCGCCAATATGACCTGCTTTGCCGCCATTGCTGGATATTTACTGCCGGGTTTTGCCCGCGTTTTTTTTCTGCTAGCGCTGTTGGTGAGTTACTCTCGAATCTATAATGGCGCCCACTTTCCAGCTGACGTCGTGGTCGGAATGATATGGGGATTTTTCATTGGCCGCACAATGTGTTGGTTCTTGGATCGCTTTACCTTCGAACGTCTGGAACAAATTAAAGTCATCCGCAGATTTGTGCCGGTGAACCGCAATCGAATTCCTCGTCGCCGTCCACCTTTGCGTTTTCAAATACTGAACCCCGAGATTTTGCCAGCCGGCCCGAAAGGATTTGGACCATGCGAGTCTTAGTGACGGGAGCGAACGGCTTTTTAGGCAGTTGGCTGGTGAAAAAACTCATTTCGATGGGAATCGATGTTTCGATCCTCGCCCGACCGAACAGTGACTTGAGTTTGCTAGAAGGAACGAAGTTTAAAACCTTTCAAGGCGATGTAACTTCTCTCGAGAGTCTTTACCCCGCTTGTGACGGCCACGAATTTGTTTTTCACTTAGCTGGTGTCGTTGCCTATAAAAAATCCCAGCGGTTGCAGATGGAAAAAGTGAATGTGCAAGGCACCCGCAATGTCTTACAGGCTTGTCAAAAGGGGAAAGTGAAGCGCTTGATTCACACCTCTTCGGTGGTTGCCATCGGCGCTGGATTTAGACCTCAGGATGTCTTGAATGAATCGGCCAAATTCAATCTTACTAAATACAACTTGGGATATTTTGAAACCAAACGAAAAGCCGAAGAGTTGGTCCGCGAAGCTTGCCAGGCGGGATACATCGATGCCGTTTGTGTGAATCCAAGTACTATTTATGGTCCAGGGGATGCCATGAAGGGCAGCCGCGGAATGCAGATGAAAGTCGCACGCGGAAAAATGCCATTTTTCACTTCGGGCGGAGTTTCGATTGTTGACGTCGAAGATGTCGTTCAAGGAATCGTCAAGGCTTGGCAAAACGGCCGCAGCGGAGAGCGCTACATCCTCTCGGGCGAAAACATAACTGTTCAGCAGCTCTTTCAAACGATCGCCAAAGCCGCGGGAGTTCGTCCACCCGTTATTAAAATGCCCAAGGCTCTTTTGTATGGTCTCGGTCACCTCGGAGATTTCCTAAGTCAATTTGGTGTGTCGGGAGGGTTGTCGATAGAAAATGCCGTCACCGCCACACTTTATCATTGGTATGATTGCAAGAAAGCCCAAACTGAACTGGGATTTCAATTTCGACCTGCCGAAGAATCTATTCGCAAGAGCATCGAATGGGCCAAGGCAAAAAAAATAATATGAACTTTTTTTTAACTATCCCGCGCAAAATCTTAAAATTCGTAAAGCGTCGCCCGTTGATCAGTTTCATACTGACTCCGTTTGTCCTGTTGGGAATATTCGCGGCTTATATCTGGTGGAAAGTTCCATCGCAAGCTCAAATCAAAGGCTGCATCACCACAACGATGTTTCAAGTTGAACTGTGCCCAGGTTCAAAAAACTATGTGCCTTTGAAAAAAATCGCCTCGTCGTTGCGACGAGCGGTTGTCTTCGCCGAAGATTCTAGATTCTATTCTCACGAAGGTTTCGACTGGGAGTCTATCGAAAAAAGTGCCCGCGAAAACTTAGAAAAAGGGAAAGTCATTCGCGGAGGTTCGACGATCTCTCAACAATTGTCGAAAAATATGTTCCTCAGCCAAGATAAAAACTATCTTCGCAAATTTTTAGAAGCTTTGATCACTTACAAAATCGAAAAGACGCTGACGAAAGATGAAATTCTCGAACGGTACTTAAACGTCGTTGAGTTCGGGAAAGACATTTACGGAGCGAAGGCCGCAGCCCAATTTTATTTTAAAAAGGCTCCTTCCCAGTTATCGGTATTGGAATCTGCATTTTTAGCGATGGTGCTACCCAACCCCCCAAAATACTCCCGATCTTTTTTCAAAAAAGACCTCACCAAATTTGCTCGATCTCGAATTAAATCTATCGTTACAGCGATGCACAAAACTGGAAATCTTTCGGCCGGAGACTACGAAACCGCAATGGCCAATCTCAGTTTTTTTCTCAGCGGAGAACGGCCGGTACTCCCTGACAGCTACAATGCCGGTGAAAAATCTGATGAAGATTGGCAAGAATTGCTAGAGGAAGTCAGTGAAATGAAAGTGGGCGATCCGAAACTTCCCGAAGTTGCGCCGACTGCACCGAACGAAATCGGCTTCGGTGAAGAGCCCACTCCTGACGAGGCGGCCCCACCTGAAAGTTCAGACCAAATTCTCAATGACCTGGAAGAGTCCGAAACTCAATAAACTGGAGGCCAGTTGTTAGCCGGCATGGCGAAGTTGGTTGAGCGTAGATTTGGATCGGATGAGATCTTCGTCTGAAGCATTGAGAACTCCCTTCACATCTAACAGCAATGTGAGGCCCGCATCAGAGCGGACCACGCAAGAGATCAACGTCGCCCCCTGATTGTCAGCCGAAAGCGGCGTTTTCATAATGTCTTTTTCGTCGGGCGCCACGACCGTGTGAATGCAATCCACAACGAGTCCGACAGAATTGCCATTCCACTCACAAACGACAACGGCTGTGTCGTGCGTAAGCGTGGGCACATAACCAAGACGAATTCTTAAATCGATAACCGGCAAAATTTGATCCCGTAAGCGCATGAAACCTAAAAAGTAAGTGGGAGTTCCCGGTGTCGGCGTGACCGTGGGAAACGCTATGACTTCTTTGATCGTCTCAAGTTGAATTCCAAATTGTTCTGCTTGAATCTCAAAACTTAAAAATCGCATTTAGGCCGCCCTTTTTGAGCGTTCAAGAACGACTTCGGTAAAACGCTCTGCCGGAGTCAGCTTCTTTGTCATGTGAGCCAAGCGCAATGGCCGCTCGACAATCGTCATCCACTTTTGTCCCTTAAAAGTGTTGTAGCCCTTCGAATTTGAAAATCCGAGGCAAAACTCTTCATTGCCGATTTTGGTATTTTCAACAAATCCCGAATCTTGAGTTTGATTCGACTTTACAGTCTCGATGCCATTCATCTGTTTGTTCAAAATGTCGTCGTTGGCGGCAGAGCCAACCACGGCACCCGAAGTATTAATCAAAAAGCAGCGGCTTAAAGAATCAACGATCGTGGCTCGCAATATATCGTTGAGAAAGTTGCAATTAAAGCGACTCGCGATCACTCCGATGATTCTCCCTTCTGAATCATGAATGGGACTGCTAAACGTCATCAGTGGAGTTTTCAAAGTTTCAGATACGTAGATGTCGCTGACAAAGATCGAACCTGCCTGGGCCGATCGAAACCAGTCTTTGCTTGAAAAATTTTGACCGATGACGCTGCGATTGATCGCACTCGCCAAAACGCGGCCATCTAAACTCAAAATGTAAATATCGTGGTAAACTTCATAAATTCGATGAATCTTTTCCAGCAGAGCCATGGATTCAGCATCTTGAGCCTGATTGCTTTTGCAAGCCTCTACCAGAGTGCCGAAGATCGCCCAAGCCTGAATGTCGCAAAATCTTTCAAACAGATTTCGATCAATTTTACTCATGGTATCGCGAGCGGCATCGACCAAACGCACAGAACTTGAAAATTCAACCGCTTCGCGCAACTGAACGGTGATTTGATTCACTTCTTCGACAAAACTCAAACTTTTCTTTGCGAGAACCGCCACTTCGTTGGCGATGATCGAAAAGCCTTCGCCTTCGGCACCCGCCAAACCAGCCTGGATCGAAGCATTGACGGCCAAGAGTTTCACTTCGCGATTGTTGGCGTTAATTTCAAGAACTAGATCATCGATTTTTTTCATGGTTTCGAGCAGCTTGTAGCCCGAAATCTCACTGGCAATCTTTATTCGACCCGAATCGGGCTTTTTGTTCATTTCGATAATTTTCGAACCCACGGCCATATCAATGTCACCGATGGTTTCGAGAACAATCGCGGACCAATTTTTACCCTTATAAGCATTGTATCCCTTAGTATGAGCAAAACCCACTGCCAAGGACGCACCATTACGTGCCTTTTCATTTGAAATTCCGCAACCGTCAGCAATGGCGATTTCACCCGCCTCTAACCAAGTGGCCGTGTCATTCAAAATCTGATGTTCTTGTCCTGACGCAATCACCGTGCCCTGAGAGTTGATGATGATAGCTTTGGATTCACGCGAAAATCCTCCACTCTGAATCATTTCCTGAGCATAATCCCAGTTGAAACAGTTGCAAAGAACTCCGATCACGTTGTTGTCATCACTCAGAACCGGAGCGCAGTAAAAAACCGCACGCGATTTTAAAATTTCAGAAAAGTGAAGATCCGTGACGATGACCTGACCGGCCAAAGCCCCCTTAAACCAATCTTCGGAAGACAAATCCATACCGATAAAATTTTTCTGGGCAGCACACGCGGCTACATTGCCAGAAACATCGAGCAATAGGGATTCGGAATAAACGACATAGATCCCAGTCAATCGTCCCAAGACATCTCCAGCCAGCTTTGAGCTGTCTTCGGATGGGGAGGTCAATGCTCTCTTGATTTCTTCAAATCCGGCCCAAGCTTGCACATCACAGTTGCGTTCAAACAAGTTGCGATCGAGCTTATCGATTAAATCCATCGACAACTCTAAATTTCTCACGGCGATGGCTTCTAGAGATTCGATTTTGATTCTGGCAATCAGTTGTTCGAGTTCCTCGGACAACTGATTGTTTTTTGAGGCCTGGGCGGCAATCTGACTGGCAACGATCGAGAACGTTCCTAACCGGCTGCGCATGCGAGCCCCTTCAATTGCAGCACTCAGGGCAATGAAATGCGCTTTCTGATTGATGTCCTTGAAGGTCATTAGTGACCTCTCTAAGTCGCCACACGCTTTAAGTAGGCGATTAGAGAGATTTAAATTTTCAGCCGTCGACATTCACTCGCTCCGTATTTGGCAGATTCGTTGTTCTTTTACAACTGGCTTTTAACTAGCCAACTTTGCGAAGATGCTGAGCATCTTTTTCTTCAAAGTTGCTGTTGATCAACTCACCATGCTGGCTGTTATCAAGACCCGCTTTTTCTTCATCCAAAGAAACGCGCATTCCCATCACTGCATCAACCAATTTGAACACAACAAATGTTCCAACTACGCTGATACCGATAACGGCCAAGCTAGAGATCAAGTGAGTAACGATCAAATTTGGATTTCCGTACAACAGGCCATCGTTACCAGCAGGATTTACTGACTTGCTGGCAAATACAGCCGTTAAGATCGTACCCAAGAAACCACCGATACCGTGACAGCCGATCACGTCGAGAGTGTCATCAAGTTTGAAACGCTCTTTGATCATGCTAACACCATAGTTACAAACTAGACCGGCGAGAAGACCCATGATGATCGCAGGAAAGAAACCAACAAAACCAGCAGCCGGAGTGATCGTCACTAAACCAGCAACAGCACCAACTCCCGCACCCATTGCGTTGAATTTACCTTTGCGGAAGTAGTCGACAAGCGCCCAAGAACAAAATGCAGCTGCAGAAGCAAAAAACGTTGTACAGAAAGCTTGAACAGCTAAACCGTTCGCACCCAGTGCAGATCCGGCATTAAAACCGAACCAACCCACCCACAACAGTGCAGTACCCAGCAAAACCATGCCAGTGTCATAAGGTCGAGTTTCAACTTTATTGAAATCGTGACGGCTTTTCAGCAAGATCACAGCCACGATCGCAGAAAAACCTGCAGTCATGTGAACAACCATTCCACCGGCGAAATCTAAAGCGCCCATGTTACGGATGAATCCGCCAGTGCCCCACACCCAGTGAGCAACAGGAGAA
>CALCCV010000630.1 GCA_937900305.1 uncultured Pseudobdellovibrionaceae bacterium
CCTCACTTGCAAAACACTGAAAGTCTCGATCACCTTTTAACTCGAGCCCTGGATCACTTTCACTCCGGCGCAGACTCATCCGTCTTGATCAACGCTGCGGCGATTGTTTTCGACGGGCGGGTGCAAATTTTTTTAGGCCCTCAGGGAAGCGGAAAAAAAACGCTGGCCAAAGCCAGTTGGGAAATGGGCCGCGAAGTGATGGGGGTAGAAGAGGTGTTCTTGAGTTGGACTGAATTCGGAGAATTTTCAGCATCGGCCTCACCGGTCACCAACTTTCGGAGTTCACCATTTTTTTTAGTTCGCGAATCTCCGCGCTGGAGTGTCTTGAGCCTGCCGGTAGGTCGATTCTTTATTCTTGAAAAGATGGGAATCATGAAGGTTGTTCCGCTGGAAATGGTAGATTTTTTACCAACCTTTTTAGCCAGTATTAAGTCGAATCCGCCTGAGCCGCACAAGGGTGCGTTCTATGCCGAGATCTCTGGTGCCTTACTTTGCCAAAAACACCAATTGCAAAAAATGAGCTATCCTCGCGGTTTCGATTTTTGGCCGCACGCATTTTCCCCCACTGCCGCTCCAGGTGCGGTTGCATTAAATCCATCGACTCCATCATCGACAGAAATTTCGGAGGTGGCAGCCCCTCCGATCGTCGAGGATCCTAAAGGGCCGTGACCCAAAGCGAGTTTCCGCGAACATAGATGTTTCGCTCGGCCCAACGGCGAATCATGCTGCTTTCGAACGAGGTGAGCGGACCCACCACTTCTCGGTAGGCCGTCTCAACTCTCGACACAGGTATGACGTTGCCGTTTGTAAAGGTGACTTGCAAATGCCAGTTCTCTTGCGATTCCACCACTTGAATTTGATCTATCGATAAACCAACCGGTGATTGATAAACTTCTTTAGGGGAAAGACCCGATTGTTGCCGCAAGAAAAATGAAACCGCATCTTGAATGTCATTTCGACGGTAAGCCGCCGGAAAATAACAGTGCCCACCTTCTTCAACGGTAAATAAATTCACTGGCTTCGGTAGATTCAAAGGGTCTACTTTTCCAAAATTTTCAGCAAAGGGCACAAGGGGATCATTTTCAGACGTAAAAATCCACGTGGGAGTTTGGAGTTTAAAAAGATCGGCAAAGGCATTGTTTTGCTCCCAAAAATTTGGAGTTTTGTCGAAGCGGGCAAAGGTGGCCACGATTGCA
Source organism: uncultured Pseudobdellovibrionaceae bacterium (assembly GCA_937900305.1). Taxonomy (GTDB): domain Bacteria; phylum Bdellovibrionota; class Bdellovibrionia; order Bdellovibrionales; family Bdellovibrionaceae; genus CALCCV01. Next base: position 1,197 of record CALCCV010000630.1, read on the forward strand.
GATTCGTTTTCATCCAAACCTCGGGTTTTGACGAAATCTTGCAGACGGTGGTTGGCCCAGAGGCCTAAAAAATATCGAGAGCTTTGCGTCGCCAATTTCGTAGCCACAGTCGACTTAAAATCCAAAACCGGGCAAAAAGAGACAAAGCTCTTTGGTGTAAACTTGGTATTGGCTAACCAGCGAATGGTCCCCAGCGAACCGAGTGAAACACTCATCAAGTGAACATCCGTCGTAATCGCCATGAGCGGATTTGCTGGCTGATGAAGCCATTCAAAGATTTCCTCGAGTTGCGATTGTTCGGTGGCCGCGCCAACTGAACCCGTCGGGTTGTCCTTGGCATAGTCAGAGCCCGTCGTGCTCGGCAGAATCAAAATATTAAACGGAGAGGCATCAAAGAACTGCTGAAACAAAAATCGTTCGGCATTTTGAAAACCGGCGTTCGAAAAGATGCCGCTGCGAAAGATCAATAGCGGTCGCTGGGCACCACCTTTGATGCCAAGGTAACCACGAAGAGTAGACTGGTCGCGAAACCTCAATTCAACGGCCCGGTACCCTCGGTACTCATCAAAGTTGTAGTCGAGACCCAAAATGAGCGACGCCCTAATAAATCTCAACGCCGGTGGATAAGCGATTTTCCGCTGGCAAGTGGTAATCCAAGTTTTCAAGCGAAATGCGGTCAGCCGGTTTGAATCCTCTATATCTTTCACGCCATTTTCGGTGTTTCCAGCAGCACCAGAACTTTCATCCCACAGTGACGGCAAAAAGCGACATTGCGGCTGCGTTTTCGCAAAATACTTACCGTGATCAAGGCCCTCGTCCATAAAAACATCACTGCCGAGGTGAAGATTAAATAGGGGCCACAAATACAACGGCGCACTCGAACCCAAACTCTTGCGATCCTCGAATTTCATTGGCGAAACAATTTGCAAAAGCCCACTCGTTTTGAAGCTCGCAAAAATTTCGTCGAAGCTCGCACTTCCTGCTTGCACTGACGCCGAAGTGAAAACAAGTCCGATCAAACAAATGGTCCATTGAATGAAATTCGAAAATACAGAGATCATAGCCTTTAGGATTCAAAAGATTAGATCCAAAGGCAAATGTAAATCGTCTGCGTAAGTCACTCGCGCGCAAATTGAAAGAAAGACTGTGCAGATTGTTGTTTGTCAGCCGGCTATGAATTCAATGTGGGTTGGGCTGTGGACAACTCGTTTCTCATCCTGGGTGGATTGAATGCCAGCCAATTTATTGGCGGAGCCGCCAAACAAGGAATCATTTTCGACGGCCAGACTGTCTGAAGAGTCCTTGCAGCTCTCAACCAGTGGCTTGAAATCGGCGCGCGCGTGACATTTTAATATTCAAATTACAATTCAATTTTGAAATCGATTCAGGACTTTCGTCGATCTAGCGACTGTCTAAACTTTAAGGAACTGTCGAAAATTTAGACGGTGTTCTGCGAGTGAAATCATGGCCTTGTCTTTGCTCTATCTGGTAATGAATAATGTTGTTACTGGAGGCACTCATGAAACTTTCCCTCACTCTTTTGCTCACCATCTTGTCGGGATCTTTAGCTTATGCTCAAGCCGAGCCACAGGCCGGCCAAAGCGAAGTGAACGTTGGCAATATGGAGTTGGAAGGTCCACAAGGTCGCAAATTGGTGCCAATTCTTGCCCTCAGTCAAACTTCTTTACAGGCGCGCGATCGAGCTAACGTGACCTCCAAAGGATCTTACGAAGTGGCAGCCGGTGCACTTTATGAAATTCCCGCTGGCAAAGGCAAGTTGCGTACTGGAATCGTGTACATGCCAATCAAAGGACACCTCACCGAAACGAACGGTCAAGAGAGCATCGTGAGTGTCAATCAAGTGGCGATTCCGGCTGAGTTTCATTATCAAATCGCCCGCGAACATGTCGATGGACTTTACCTGAAGGGCTCGGGTGCAATTGCATTCAAAACAAGTTCAAAAATTGAAGGTTCCACAGCCGTTGTGGCCGCTGATAACTCAGTGGACGGTGCTGCCGATTTAATCCTTGGCCTCGGAATTGGTAAAAACGTCATTTTGAATTCAAAAATGGATTTGGGATTTGAAGCACAGGTACTGAAAGGTCAGCTGGGCTATAAAATCCAAGATCAAACTCTGGATCAATCCGTCATTCAGGGCATGATGACCCTGAATATCAAATTGTAATCCTAACTGATAAATTCGCTGATAAAAAATCGCGGCGAATCTCGAATCTAGCGATTGAAAAATCTAACGAATCGTTACGTCCTCGAGTCGCTGAACAATCACCTGGGGATTGGCTTGATTGGGATCTTGAAAGTTCACGGTGCCTTTCACCGTGACCACTAAGCCTCTTTTGAGCAACTTATTGCGATCATTGACGGCTGCGATGGTCGAACCATCCCAGGCGGCCTGCAGTTTGCTGCGAATGCGCTCAAACAACTCAGGACTGTCGAAGTTCACAATCGTGTATTCCAACGTCTGTTGGTCCGCCAGAACCTTTTGAAACGCAAACACGTTAAACAACACCTGTGGACTTTTCGGGAAAAGAACGAGGTCTCCAGAGTATTCAACTGTCTTTCCATGCTGGGCGCTGATGGCCTCCAAAACTTCCAACGCCCCTGCTTCTTCTTTCAGATTCAAATGCGTGATCTGAGTGGGACGATCTCGAAGTTCGTAGCTAATTTTAACGATGTCTCCCCGAGCGATGGCCTTTGCGGCCGTCTGGTGGGAGGCGGGAACAAGAACTGGCAAAATAGTTCCGTTGTAATCCACAACCAACATTTTTCCATCCCCGTGGCTCGCATGGACTTTGCCAATCAGACTGGAGCGGCCCAGTAAATCATCAGGTAATTTAACCTTATATTCATATTTCCCCAAATTTTCAGAGTAGGGGGTCACCATCGCGACTTCACTGGCATTAATGTGCAAGAAGGGCCGAGCTTCTGTTGTCAATTGGCCCCGCAGCTTGATCTTATCATGTCGTTTCAAACCCTTAATGGTGGTCCAGACGTCAGAGGTAGAACCCAACAAGGCAAAGTGTTGGTAGTCAAAAAAACTGGAGCCTCGAGCTGTAACCACGTACCGATTGTTGACGGTGTCGATTCCGTGGACTTCGACGGTTGCACTTCCGTCAGCCAATTGAGTTTTAAAAGCGGCCAAATCAAATGCACGACTGGGGGTAGAGTACAAAGAGCTGCAGGCGATGAGCACCAAACTGAAAACACCAACCGAAATAACCTGAGATGGAAATCTTTTGAAATGAATCATCGCTTTCTCCGTTCTTTTCTCTATTTTTCAAAATTGCTATTCAAACTGTCATTAAAATAACGATCCTCAAAATAAAAGCAACTGCCGCCTGAGATGTTACCATTGCGGACATCTCTTAAACCAAAGGCGAAAGTGAAATTTCACCGGCTTGCCACTCACGCTGCAGTTCACGTTTCAGAATTTTTCCGCTGTCGCCTTTGGGTAGGGTGGGCACGGTTACGAAATGCTTAGGGATTTTAAATTTTGCAAGGTTCTGTTGGCAGTGTCGCAGAAGGTCTGTCTGAGTGGGAGGTGTGGCTTTTGATTTCGGATCGAGCACCAGAAAGGCCTGCCCGACCTCGCCCCATTTGTCGTCAGGTATGCCAATCACGGCGACCTCTAAAATGCCCGGAATGGCCCGAAGAACAGCTTCCACCTCTGTCGGATAAACATTTTCACCGCCTGAAATGAACATGTCTTTCTTGCGGCCCACAACATAAAAATAGCCTTCACTGTCAAACCTAACAAGATCCCCGGTGTGTAGCCAGCCATCGCGAATGGTTTCAGCGGTGGCTTTGGGATTGCGCCAATACTCGGTCATACACATGGGCCCTTTTAAACAAAGTTCACCAATCGTGTCGGCGCCCAGCTCGTGGTTTTCGTCATCAACCACTTTCACTTGAGTGTAAAAATTTGCAAATCCGATCGATCCCATTTTTCGCTGAGAGTCTCGCTCGCTCAGCGAAAAAACATTAGGCCCAAATTCAGTCAGACCATAACCTTGGCGAATCGGCACCCCCTTGGCCTGCCAGGTCTTGATCGACTCCACGGGCATTGGCTCGCCACCGACAATTGCATAGCGCACCGATTTTAAATCGGCATCGGCAAATAGATTTTCACGCGACATCAGTTGCATGGTGGTCGGTACACCAAAAATCAAAGTGGTCTGATGCTCCGTCGACAACGACAAAACCTGTGCGGGATCAAATTTCTTAGTTAAGATGACCGTCGCACCATGATGCAACAGCGGAGTGCTCAAGACATTCCACCCACCAGTGTGAAAAAGCGGTAAAAAAATCACTGCTGAATCGACACTGGAAAGTGAAAGTCGAAGTGCCGTATTGATCGAATTCCAAAACAACATCTGGTGGCTAAGGACAGCTCCTTTCGGAAAACCTGTGGTCCCCGATGTATAAAGAATCATAACGGCATCGCGATTTTTGGTTGGCCAAACTTCTGCGGTATCTTGAAACTTAGTCGTTTTGAGAGATTCACTAAAACTGCCGGAGCCTTCCAAAGAGCACCATGCAGACGTCCGCGGCTCCGCCGATTCACGCCAGACAGAATGATAAATCTCCTGACCGACAAAAACTTTAGGTTCACTATCAGAGAGAATGTGATCTAACTCCCTTTGAGTCAGGCGAAAATTCATCGGCACTAAAATAGCGCCCAGTCGCTGGCAGGCAAAAAACAAAACAAAAAGATCTAAGCTATTTTGAGCTAACATTGCGACGCGATCACCACGTCCCACACCAAATTTTTGTTTGAGAAAATACGCGCCCGCGCAACTCTGGTGATAAAACTCACCATAGGAAAGTCTGCGACCTGAGTCGCCATCAATCAAAGCTGTTTTTTCAGGATGGAATTGGGCCCATTTCTTGAGCCAGTCTAATTCAATTTCTTCGATTTCTTCAATTTCAATTGATTTTTCGCCCATGGTCCCCCTTCCAAAATGCCCTGTTGAGATGTCTCTCCACGGTGGTGTTTTGTCAAGAAACCCTAACGAAGGAAGGTTGGGCCTTGGCCAATGCCAAAACTTGACAGGATTGTAAACAAAATTGGTCGTGTCTACTTTCATGGACCGCTCAGAAACTATAAGACAACTATAACAACTATTCAGACGACTCTCAGACGATCGCAGAAGGCTGAGCACAGGTTCTGACTTTGCACCTGGGAAACCATGAACTTTATGAACTTGAAATTACAAAGGAGATTTTTGTGAAAAAAATGATTTTGGCAGTTTTAGTGCTTTTCTCTGGGAGTGCCTTCGCGGAGTGGCAGGATTCCTTTCCTTCAGAAGACTATAGTCGGACTCTCACGACGAATCGAAGCGTCTGCCCTGAGGTCATTGACGGAACGGTCAAATTTCCAATTGTTCGCACTCACGGTATTTGGGATTCAACAAAAGTGTATCGGCACGTCGCCCACTGCCAGCAGCAGGTCCAATGCAACAACAATGAAAGAATGGAAAGCTGGCCCGCATTGAGAAAATTAACTGATTCTGAACAACAAATGGGCGACGATTCGTATTGTATTCTCGGTGTGGAATGCAACTGCGTCAGTGACAATTAGTTCGACAGTTCGAACTATCTTCGATGGCCGGTCTAAGAAGAGCAAGCGAGGAACTTCGGCCCTCGCCATCTTTCTAGTAGCTAAGCGCTCAAGTGTCGTAAGCCCACTCCATCGCTAAGCAAGCCATTGACATGCCTCCGCCCGAGCCGATAAAAAACACAAGATCGCCCTTCTTCAACAGATGTTTGTTGCAAGCATCTGCCAGCGCCATCCCAATCGAAGCGCTGCCAGTGTAGCCATATTCGCGCATGATATTGTGGGACTTTTCGCGAGGTACATTCAGCTTGTCCAAAGTTTCATAGATACTTTGGATGTTAAACTGAGTGATGAAGAATCGTTGAATGTCGCTTGGTTTTTTCCCAATGCGATCGCTGACGATTTCAACCAAACGCGGCCAATGAATGCCGTTGGTTTCGGGAGGGATTCGCTTAGGGAACGCCAGCAAATGGCCTTTGTCAGCGAGCAATTTTTCGGAAAGTGGAGCTGCAGAACCGCCGCCATAAATTCCCATGTAGTCGTGGTACTGGCCGTCGGTGTACAACTGGCTAGCAAGGTACCCACCAGAAGTTCCAGTTTGCACAACAGCTGCGCCCGCGCCGTCGGCAAAGAGGGTTGCGACTTTATAGTCTTCATAGTTGAGGTACTTACTCATGGCGTACGCACCGACCACTAAAATGTTTTTATAGCGTTCGTCAGCGGTGATGTATTTGCTCGCGATATCCAGGCCGGTCACAAAACCTGCGCAGGCCGTGTTTACATCGAAGGTGCCAGCGTGTTTCGCTCCCAAGCGATACTGAACGACGGAAGCCGTTGAAGGAGACATATAGTCAGGGGTATCAGTGCAGACAATGATGAGATCCAAATCGGCCGCGACCACACCTGCAGCCTTCAGAGCTTTTTCAGCGGCTGGCATGATGAGATCCGAGGTGCGCTCTTCAGGTTTCATCCATCGTCGAGTTTCAATGTTTCGCTGCTCTCGTAGAAAAGTTCCAATGTCTTTTTTGTACAAATCGTCAAAAAAGGAGTTGGGTACAATTCTGTCTGGAGCGTGAAATCCAGTTCCCCGAATCACTCCGCGACGAACACCTTCGGCTTGACTCCTGATATTGATTCCATCCGTTTTTCCACTGATTTCTGTCATTGGTCCCCCCTCACTCGTTGGCTGATGTAGCTGATGCACTAATGGCTTGAATAGGTTTACGCAGGTAAACTGGTCAAGCGAAGAAATTAGAGTATTAGCTCCTTTTGGCAGAGGCTGATCTTTCGCAAGAGAGTGGCATTTCCGAGGGGAAACTCCCACAATCGATGAGTCAAAGTCGACTTTCCATTGACCCTTTAGAAACTTTGGGTGAGGTTCCCATTCCTAGGGCAGCAGCTCTAATGAGAGTACAGTATATAGAGTCAAATAATTTGAGTACAATTTGAGAGACATTCTGAGTGTACAAAATAGAGGGGGCACAAAGTGAATATTCAGTTCGCGTTCAACAACAAAGTCGTTCTAGTTACTGGTGGAGCACAAGGCATTGGCTTTGATATCGTTCGTCATTTTCTCCAATCGGGGGCTAAAGTCATTTTGTGGGACTATTCTGAAGGAGCTCTGGCCGCCGCGGAAAAAGAATTGTCTAGCTTTAAAGGTCAGTTTGCCTGTCAGCGCGTGGACGTTTCTCAGCGGGATTCTCTCACGGCGGCGACGGCAACACTGCCTTGGCCCGTCGATGTTCTTGTGAACAACGCTGGTATTACGCGCGATAAATCATTTGCGAAACTCACTCCTGAGGATTGGGATTCCGTGATTCAGGTGAATTTGACCGGTCTTTTCAATGTTACGAAATCTTTGTTTGAAAAATTCAACTCGGCTTCTCAGCACAAGCGCATCATCAATATATCTAGCGTTGTGGGTTTGTATGGAAATTTCGGCCAAGCCAATTATGCTGCGGCCAAATCCGGAGTGATTGGTCTCACAAAAACTTTGGCCAAAGAATTGGGTCGAAAAGGATTCACCGTGAACGCTATTGCGCCGGGTTTTATTAAGACGGCCATGACCAATGCGATGCCAAAAGAAGTTCTTGAGCAAATGGCAGCAAAGGTACCGGTGACTCGACTGGGAGAGACAGCAGATATCGCCAAGGGCGTGATGTTTTTGGCCAGCGAAGATTCAAGCTACATCAACGGTGCTGTCTTGAGCATCGATGGCGGAATTGTTCTTTAAGATTTTTTGATTCAGCGACGGAAATTTCAAATGTATTGAGCTTTTCAAATGTATTGAGCTAGTGAAGAACAGAAATCAGGGGGATCCATGTTCAAATCTGATCGTGCCTTAGCAGGCAAGTTTTCAAAAACAATCAGTGCCACCGTGTTGGCGCTTGGCGTTTGCATTTTGTCTGTGACAGCGAGTGCGGCAGGAGTTTGGCCACGAGAAGCGTTCAAGCAGTTTGTAGATGTGCAAAAAAACTACAAAATCTACACCGAATATCTGCCTGCGAGCGCGGGGCAAAAGACTGTGATTTTGCTGAACGGTCTCACCTATTCGACTCGTCAGTGGGATCAATACATCGAACAGCTGCAAAAGCGCGGTGTCGGCGTTTTGGCGATGGATTTCAAAGGGCAGGGACAAACTCTTTACAAGTATGGACCTGCACTTGATCGCATCAATTTGGATGATCAAGTTGTGGATCTTGTGGCCGTTCTCAAAACCTTGGGGCTGACAGGAAAACATTGCTTCGTAGGTCTTTCCTATGGAGGGGGTGTGTTGGGTGCACTGGCTAATGCACATCCCGAAGTGATCGAGACCGCCATTTCTATTGCCTCGTTCGTGCGACCTTTGCAGGGTCAAGACATTACGATTCGCAGTCAGATTTTGGCAACAAAGCTAATGAATCCTCTGTACCCTTGGAATGACGATGAGCTTTATGATTTTTACCTGCGCCAAAATGTGTATGCGACTTACCCGTATGCGGAGCCGATCGTTCTCGAGCACCCCTACAGATTAGAGGCCGCTTTTCGACTGGCTCAAGGAATTCGTAAGTTTCCATCGTTAGAAGCTGCGAAGTCTTTTCCCAAAGCATCCTTGCATTTGATCATCGCCAACGATGACGAATATGTTCCGCGCGTTGACTTGGAAGATTATTGGCTCGCGGTGCCCGAAGAGGCTCGCGCTAGCAAACTCTTAATTATGGACAGCAAGCACAAAGTTCCAGAGACGGTGCCAGAATTCGCCGCGGCCTGGACGGAGCTCATTTTGCATAACGATTCAAGAGTGCAATCTGGCCACGCGATCACGGCTTATCCAAAAGAGATGAAAGTCATCATCGACGACAGCCAGGAAGTTATTCAATTGCAATAGTGCTTTTGAAATATTGAGGGGGAAATCAGAATGGCCTACTTTCACGTGCCCAATTCGACGATAGACATCCATTACAACGTCGTCGAAAATATTCTTCCGCAAACGACCTTTTTTATTCATGGCAACTTGGGAAGCAACGTCTGGTGGGAGCCTCTTCAAGAAGAGATTCAAGCCACCACCAGGTTGCGTGGATCAGGTCATATGATCTGCGCTGAATTTCGCGGCTGTGGAAGTTCCGTGGCTTCTGAGGATTTGGCCGGCATGAACATGGAGCTTTTGGCTTCTGATTTCGTTCAACTGTTACGGGAAAAAAATTGGAACTCTGTCAACGTTGTAGGTCACTCCACGGGCGGCCTTATCGCCATGCTGATGAAGATCGGAAGAG
>CALCCV010000631.1 GCA_937900305.1 uncultured Pseudobdellovibrionaceae bacterium
GTCATCCTCTAATTATGAAGAGGAAATTGAAATACCGATAGCCGATTTGCTGGGGCCCTTGACCATTGTTCAGTCGGCGCGTTTGACACATTCTCGCCACAAATCTGACAGGACAACTGAGTCCTGATCTGCAAGTTTAGTGGATTTTCTTGAAACTCTGGACTGATGTCTGAAAGCTCACTTCGCTCTCTGACCTCAAAATGAATTTGGGCATTTTGAAGAAATCTAGACACCGTCTTGGAGAGGGTGGCACAGCCATTGCTTTGATGATCGTTAAGATCAAAAAAATAAGACATTGAACTTTGGCGGACTGACGAAGAGACAGGAGGTCTCATGAGCACCAAGGGAATCTACACAGCGTTGAGCGGTGCTATGGCGCAAAATCTTAAACTCGATTCCATCGCGAATAATATTGCGAACGTCAACACTCCCGGTTTCAAACGTGACCAGCAGGTGTTTCGAGAATATTTAACGGCGCATGAGAAACCTCCTGAAGTGATTCAGGTGCCAAAAGATGTCGCGGCCATTGAGTCTTTCTATAATATTCAAGGTGGCGACAAAAGTTTTGTCGAAGGTGTTGGAACGTTCACCGACCATGGTCAAGGCACGGTGAAAAATACGGGTGGGACATTGGATCTAGCGATTGATGGTGACGGATTTTTTGAAGTTCTCACGCCTCAAGGAACTCGGTTCACGCGTGCGGGGAATTTCACGCTTGATGGCAATGGCACGTTGGTGACGAAAGATGGATATTTCGTATTGGGGCAAGGGGATGCTGGATCGGAGCCACAAGATCGCGTGATCCAGATGACAGGTCAGGGAGCGATCACCGTGACCGATGGCGGTGAAGTGCTTCAAGGCCAAGAGCCAATGGCCAAAATCGGAGTGGTTCGCATTGCTGAAAAGGATGCGATCGAAAAAGTTGGTAATTCGATGTATTCCTTTAAAAATGGATTTAATCCGACGGTTGAAAATCTCGAGAGTCCAAATTTACGTCAGGGATTTTTAGAAATGAGCAACGTGAATGTCGTTCAAGAAATGACAGATATGATTACAACAAATCGCGTTTTCGAAATGGCGCAGAAGGCGATTCAGTCACACGATACGATGGCCGACAAAATGATCAACATTGTTGGCAAAGTTCAGGGATAAATAAAATCATTAATTCAGAATCATTAAAAGAGTTTACTAATGGCACGAGAGGAAGTTGAGTCATGTTAAAAAGTCTAAATACGGCCGCGACGGGCATGGCTGCGCAGCAAGAAAATATCGATACGATCGCGAATAACCTGGCCAACGTTTCGACAACTGGATTTAAAAGAGCGCGCGCTGAATTTGAAGACCTAATCTATCAGACATTGCGTGAGCCTGGAAGTGCAAGCGGAGCCAATTCGGTGTCACCAACCGGAGTTCAGACGGGGATGGGAGTGCGCACGGCTTCGACGCAAAAAGATTTTGATATGGGTAGTGCGGTGATGACGAAAGCTCCTCTGGACGTGCAGATTGAGGGATTGGGGTTCTTTCAAATTCAAACTCCCGATGGACAAATCGCTTACACCCGTGACGGATCTTTTAAAAAGGATCCCAATGGAAAGATCATTGATAAAAATGGAAATTCTTTGATCCCCGAAATTACAATTCCACCAAATGCGACTGGCTTGGAAATTACGCCTGAGGGTCAAGTGCGAGTCTTGGTGGGCGGCAACGATCGAGAGCCACAAGTCGTTGGTCAGATTGACGTTGCAAGTTTCATTAATCCGACCGGGCTCAAATCGATGGGCCGAAATCTTTTTGCGCAAACTCCGGCGAGTGGTCAACCGGTGACGTCGCGGCCAGGCACCAGTGGCACAGGATATTTATCACAGGGCCAGCTGGAAGCTAGCAATGTCAATATTGTCGACGAGATGGTGAACATGATCAGCGCGCAGCGGGCTTACGAAACGAATTCGAAGGTGATTCAGACTTCAGATCAGATGCTCCAAGCTGTCACCAACCTCCGGTAGTGAGATGAAGAATCAATAATTGAAGTTGAGAGAAAGAGGCAGAAGCGTTTGCAAACCAAAAAGTTCTTATTCAGGAAAATGTTTGCGTTTGGCTATTTGGTGGCCTCTTTGGTCGGATTATTTTTAGTGATTGTGGCTGCTTCGGCACGGGCCGAAAGGGCCCAGGTTGTGATTGGTGAAAATCTTTCCGTCCTTCCCGACAGGGATGTGATGTGGAGCGATGTGGTCGAGCTTCGTGGTGGAACGTCGTCGTTAGCCGCCGGCCTTCAGAAGGCGCTGTTTCGGAGCGCAAAACAAATGGGCTTGGCTCCTCGAGCTGAACAAGGAAAATCTGAAATTGCGATTTCTCAACCAGAACTTCGCGCCGGATGGCAACGACTCGTCTTGGCCGCAGGTGAAGTTCGTGACGAGCGACCGATTCCTATTTTTCCGTCAGCTTTGACAATCAGATTGAGCAAAGATTTTTGGTATCAGGATTTAAATCGACGGATCACCCAAAGACTCAATTCGCAAGGTCAGTACTCTCAAGTGCAAACAGATCTCGATATGTCTAAAATATCGCCCGAGGAGTTGCGGGCTCCTTATTGGGATCTGGACCGATTGAAGCTGGGATCACAAATGATTTCTTTTGAGAGCACGGGTGGAAAGAAGTGGCTATCTGTGAACGTCCGCGCGTTTCGAAAGGTTTGGGTTTCGACGAGGAGTCTTCGGCAGGGAGAAACGCTAGGCGCAAACCAGATCGAACACCGGGAAGTCGAAGTGACATTTCGGGACGACTTTGTCGACGACGACTCAATTGCTGGCCTCACTTTAAAAAGATCTTTGCCAGCTCAAACTCCCCTCACCGCTGCGGATCTTCAAAAATCCCGCTTGGTTCGTTATGGCCAAAACGTCGAAGTGTCGATGGGCGATGATGACCACAGCATCACCGTTCGGGCAGTGGCGCAAAGGGATGGAGCCGCGGGAGATCGAATTCCCGTGTTAATTTCGGACACCAAAAAAACTGTTGAGGTTCTCATTAAATCCGCTAGCGAGGTGATTCTCGAATGACAATTGTAAAAAATATTTCTCATTTTTTGTCTCTTTTTTCATCGAAGCTTTCGCGAATAAAAATCAGAATTTCTATTGCCGGAAATTTTAGCCTCGGCGTCGCTGCCGCTGTTTTGTTGAGTGCTTGTGGCTCAATGCCTTGGGATGCCGAGGAGCCACCAAAACAAGATTGGGTGAAGTACTCTGAGGTTCCTCAGATTCTCGTTCCGACGGATCGAAATTATAAGCGCATGAATCGCCAAAAGTTCGAAGAAGATTCGGATCTCCAGGCCTCGGCGGGCTCGCTGTGGAAAATGGATGGGCAGACTTCTTATCTTTTTACACAAAATCAGACCAGGCAAGAAGGTGATCCTTTGAAGGTCAAAGTGGTTCAGCCTCTACTGCGACAAGCAGAAACGAAAGTTGCTGTTATCAACGACCTTTTGAAGGAGCTTGAAGAAGAAAAGGCTCGGCAAGAGCAATCAAAGGGCGAAGAAGATACTATGGCCACACGGGGGCCCGCCTCGGAGAAAAAAACGGGACCAGCGGCTGCTTCGGCTGATCCGAAAAATAAAAAGGATGTGCCGCCTGACCTGAAAGAACTTGAAAATATTCCGACTAGAATTGTTGAAAAACTGCCGGATGGAAATCTGCGGATTCGCGGCGTGCAAAATATGATGATTCGCAACCGACCGTTTCGGGTTCATTTGACGGGTATCGTGAAGCCTGAAGATTTCAACGATGAGGGATTGAGTTCAGATAAGATCATAGACCCCGAACTCGACATCGTTGGAGTTCGTAAAACACGAACCTTCGACAGTGAGGAAGAAAGTGTTCAAAAAGAAATGTAAATTCAAATTTCGACTGTTGTTTCTGGTCTTGCTCGGAATTTTAGAAAGTCCCGCTGCGCAAGCGGCTCGATTGAAAGACATCGCGAGCATTCGGGGAGTTCGTGAAAACCAATTGGTTGGCTACGGAATCGTAGTGGGCCTTAAGGGCACCGGAGACGGCAAAGGTGAGATGACTGCGAAAGCGTTGTCGCGAATGCTAGAGAAGTTGGGTATGAAACTCGACAACAAAGACATTCAAAGCAAAAATGTCGCGGCAGTCATTGTTACCGCAAACCTTCCCGCTTTCGCTAAAGCTGGAAATCCCTTAGATATCACTGTGAGCGCCATCGGTGATTCAGGCAGTCTTCAGGGCGGGACTCTATTGCAAACGCCACTGCGGGCGGGGAATGACCAAGTTTTTGCGGTGGCGCAAGGAAGTGTCTCAATAGGCAGTGATGGCAAAGAGATGCATTTAACTTCGGGTCGAATTCCAAATGGCGGGATTATTGAGCGCGATGTCCAAGCCGATTTTTCGGGTCGAAAAATGTATCGCTTGAATTTGCACAATCCAGATTTTACGACGGCGGCACGGGCGGTGCTGTTGATCAATAAAGAGTTGGGTGGAATTTATGCCTCTGCGAAAGACGCTGGGACTTTAGACATCGTTACGCCATTTGCTTATGAAAATAAGGGCGTTGAATTGTTGGCGACAATTGAAAGTGTTGAAATCAATCCGGATATGAATGCGAAAGTGATCGTGAATGAAAAGACAGGAACGGTGGTCATTGGTGATCATGTCCGAATTTCAAAAGTGGCCATTGCCCACGGGGGAATTTCGATAAAGGTTGGCGACGAAAAAGCCAAGAGCGGGAAAACCGCTAGTAGCGATGAAAAGATGGGAGTGATCGAAGGTTCTCTTAGCGTTGGCGACCTAGTGAAATCTCTGAACAAGTTTGGAGTCTCGCCGAAGGACCTGATAACTATCCTTCAGTCCATCAAAGCAGCTGGAGCTTTGCACGGGGAACTGGAAGTTTTGTAAATAAATGTTTCGAATTCAGACGTGTGATTATAAACTAAACATACATCATTTACATGGATGTGGATGATGCCTGGGGAGGGTGGGGAAGAGATCGAGAACCAAGGATGGTCATTGATTTTGTTTCTCGCAGGAAACGGGGCAAGAGGAAAGCGACGCCAAGGATTGGCGGCAAAACGACTCAAGCTAAAAAAGTCTAGTGCAGGATGCATGAGATTTTCTGACTCAAACTCCCCTTTTTTTCTTTTTCTAATTTTGCCGTTCGGTGGAAGCTTAGGTGACTTGTGAAGATCATTGGACCAACCAATTTTTCAGCCAGCCCGACAGACAAAAACATCGACGAAAAACTTCAAGATGTTTCTAAAATGTACGAAAAACAGTTTTTGCGTGAAATGATGAAGGCGATGCGTTCGACCGTCACGCAGTCAGAGCTCTTGCCCGTCAGCCAGGGTGAAAAAATTTATCGCGAAGAACTTGATAACGAGTATGCTGAAAAATGGGGAGACGCGGGTGGCATCGGTCTTTCGAATATGATCTTCGATCAGTTGAAACAAAAATTTGGCTCTAAAGGAGGCGTCGAAGACAAAGGTTTGAAGCCTATTCACTCGTTTTCGTTGACGAGTCCGCGAACTTCCCACTCGAGCGAGGGGAATGCAGACATGATGGCCAATCAGCTCTTCTTGAAGGTGAGTGCCGCGGCAACCAAGCAAGGCGAATTGGCAAATCCCCTGCCCGGCAGAGTGATTGAAAAAACCGAAACGGCGATGGCGGCGGGGGTACCGGTCACGCACCTCGCAATTGATCACGGACCTTTGAAGTCGAAGTGGACTTTCCAAGGCAAATCCACGCTCGAGGCTGGTGATGAAATTGAAGCCGAAAATTCCGTGGGTCGTTTAGCCGGCGATGCTCAGGAGTTCTTAGTGCATTGGTCAAAGAGCTAAGCTCGTCACGATTGTTATCTTTCGGCGATGATGGATGAAGGTCCAGAATCCACCATCGGCTTGCCATTTAAAGCGCATTCGTCAATTTCCTGACAGTCCCCTATTAAGTTTCTATACAGTCATGTCGAAGAGTTCGTCGGGAATTGAATGAGGTGATCCATGATTAATTGGGATGAGTTTGAACATATACATGTCATCAAGAAGCTGAAGCAAATTCTGAATTCTTGGTGGAGCATCGACGTGGTTTTCACTGATGAACGAGGCCTGTTGAAGGGCTTTGATTCTGAAAAAACGGTGTTTGCCAGTCCGGCGATCTCTTATTTGATGTCGAAAGACGTTGCACAAGGGAGTTTAGCTGAGTTGATGGTTAAAACCGTTGATGAGTTGCGGATGTCACAGAATCGGTATTCGATTCGGAAGTGGGATCTGGCTGGTTTTGATGTCGGGATTTTTCCGATCTACATCGAAAACGACCTTGTCGGTTGCGTAATGGGCCTTGGTTTTTTTAAAGAGCCAGAGTTTGGTCACCGACTCGAAGAAATTCGTGACCGTTTGGCCGCGTTTGGTTGTTCGGCCGACGTCATTGATAAAAGTCTATCTAAGCTGCGATACGTGGACGATCAAGAGCGCCAGCACTTTGTTGAACTTTGCGAACTAGTGGCGCAAGAGATCATCACTTTGCACCTCGAAATTACGTCGCGTGAAAATCGAATTAAAGAGTTGAACAAAGAGCTCGGCAATCGGTTTAAGTACGACAATATGATTGGTAAGTCGAAGATGATGCAAAGTCTGTATGCCTTGCTTGATAAGATCAAAGGCGCAGATTCGACGGTTTTGGTTCAAGGTGAGAATGGGACTGGTAAAGAGTTGATTGCAAAAAGCATTCACTACAACTCGCATCGCAAAGATCGCGCCTTTGTGATTCAGAACTGCTCGGCGTTCAATGACAACCTTTTGGAGTCTGAGCTTTTTGGGCACATCAAAGGATCATTCACCGGTGCCGTCAGAGATAAAAAAGGCCTCTTCGAAATGGCAGACAAAGGAACGTTTTTCTTGGATGAGATCGGGGATACCTCGCCTCAAATGCAAGTTAAGCTCCTCCGAGTATTGCAAGAGGGAACTTTCATGCCGGTGGGTTCCACAGAAATGAGAAAGGTCGATGTGAGAATCATCGCGGCGACCAATAAGAATCTTCGCGAGATGGTTGAACAGGGGACATTTCGGGAAGATCTGTATTATCGGCTAAATGTTATCAATATTCGAGTACCGCCTCTTCGAGAGCGCAAAGAAGACATTCCCCTCTTAGTGGAATTTTTCTTGCAGCGGATTTCCGAAACTCAAGGTGGAGCAAAGCGTGTCATCACTAAACGCGCCTTGGAAAAACTTTATGACTATGTTTGGCCCGGAAACGTTCGTGAATTGCAAAATGAGATGGAGCGATTGACGGTTTTGTCTGGTGAGGAAACCAAGTTGATGGCTGAACTCTTGTCGCCAAAGATTTTGGAAACTGCGGATAAAAACAAAGTTCAAGGTGCTCGTTTGCAAGGAAAACTCAAGGATGCCCTCGAAGATCTCGAACGAGAAATGATCAAAGAAGGTTTGCGCCGCACCGGTTGGAATAAATCGAAGCTCGCCAAAGAGCTCGGCATCAGTCGCGCGGGTTTGATCATGAAGGTCGAGAAGTACGGACTCGACAAACGTCGCATGGCCAGATAGTGGCCCCTGTCTTATAAATAATTCGCAAGTGCCTCAGAATTGAACGCTGAAAGTCCTGTTGAAACCTTCAACAGGACTTTTTTGCATTTGGCGAAAACAAAGTCTCATTGACCACTTAGGCATCATACTGCGCCCCCAAAGTGATCTGACGGCGCTCGGCACAGTCCTTGTAGTGGATCGTCTTCAGGTGGCGGTTCAATCCGGGGGGAATGTGATGGGGAAAGAAGTCAACTTAAGCAATAGCATCGAGCGGCTCGCTTCTGTATTCGCGTATCGGTGGGGCAAAGAGATCGATTTTCTGAGGATGTTAGAAGCCGATGCAACGTTAATAACGGAACCTCGCATGTTGAGTGCGAAGGATCTCCTCCTTCCCATCCACATGGAGTCTAACTTTCTCGGCGCGGTTCGTGTCCGTGAAGCTCAGGACCTCAGTTTTGAAACGGTTGATGAGATGCATTCTCTCTCCCGATTGATTTTGCAATATCCTCTGTATGCTCAATACACCACTCGCAGTTTAGCCGATTATGAAATGCTGATGAATGGCGGATCAACTGCCTCTTCTTCACCTGAAGATCGAGCCAATCTCGTGTCACTCTTCCAAAACAAGGCCCAGAACGAATCGACAAAAATAGAAGACGATGAGCTTTCGGAATTTTCGAGTGAAGTCGACGTTCAGAACGACGACATGTTTTCAAACGACATGTTCTCGATGCATGACCTAAATTTGGATTTTGAATCTTCGAAATCTTCATTCGATGACGACTTTCGACCTAACGCGGTTTCACAAGTTTTCCATATCGGCGGATCTGGCGAAAAAGATTTGTTGCGAATTGCCGACTGGATTCATTCGAGATTGGGCAATTGGTCGCTTCTTCGGTGGGAAGATCTTCAGACCAGTCAGGCCCCACTCGATGAGCTTTCATCGCTTGGCCGTTGCACCATCATCGTTAGTGACATTGCCAGTCTGGACGCCAAGGAGACTGAATTTATCAATGCCATGATTGGCCGAAGCAACGATTTGCCGGGCGATAGTCCGACATTCCTTTTGTTGACCGAAGCTTCGCTGGAGGACATCGACAAGTCTCAAACCAAAAACCAGTGGCTCAAAAGTTTAGAAAGCTACTCGCTGGATATGCGAAGAGTTGCCGTTGAACCGAAGAAAGTTATGTCAACATTTGAGTTGTTTTTCTTCAATTGACTCGTCAAAATGGGTCATGGACCAACTGAACATGGAACTGTTCAAAGATTTTTTGGGCTCCGACCAGTACAAAATATACAGCCTGGCCGGTGATGCTTCCACACGCAAGTATTATCGCCTGATTCAAAACGATCGCTCTTGGGTGATTATGAGCTGGGAGCCTTTCGTCGCTGAAAAATATCCTTTCCTCAGCGTGCTCGAGCACTTTGCCAAGCATCATGTTCACGTCCCCCAAGTTCACGCTGTCTATGCGGCTGAGGGAATGATTGTACTTGAAGATTTGGGAGATTTGACGCTTGAACGCAAGGCGCTTGAAAATCAGGTTTTCGCGAACTCTCGCGAATTTTATTCGCTAGCGATCGATGAGTTGATCAAGATTCACGGTGGCGCTACTGAATTTCCGGATTCTCAATGCACGGCCTTTCAAATTCAGTTTGATACCGAAAAATTCATGTGGGAATTGAATTACGCTGTGGAAAACCTTGTGGAAGGTGTTCTCAAGTTCAAATTTGAACCTAAATACAAAGAAGAGATTTATGCTTTGTTCAAAGATCTTTGCCAACGGCTAGATCGTGAGCCAAAGCGAATTGCCCACCGGGACTATCACTCTCGCAATGTGATGTTGAAACTTGATCAACTCAAAGTCATCGACTTTCAAGACGCGAGGCTGGGACCAGTGCAATATGATCTGGTCAGTTTACTCAAAGATTCGTACGTCGATATTCCGGAAGATTTTGCCCGCAGTCTATTGTCTGAATACATTGCTAAGGCACAGGGTTATTTACCTAAGAGTTTTTCTCGCGATCACTTTGATGAAATCTATGAACTTCAGTCGATTCAAAGATGTTTTAAAGCTTGTGGATCCTTCGCCAGTTTTTATCACCAGCGTGAAGATAAACGATATCTTAAATATCTTTCTCCCACTTTGAAAAAAGTGATTAAATCTCTTTCGCTCTTTCCGCAATACAAACCCTTCTTAGATCTGATCATTGATTCCGGAGCTCTCGATAAGGTTTATGAAAACCTTTAAGAGTGCGATGCTCCTCACCGCGGGTGAAGGAACACGGTTGCGGCCGTTGACAAATCGCTTGGCCAAACCAGCGATTCCATTCTTGGGAGTGCCAATTGCCGCCTACTCGGCTCCCATTTTACAAGCGTTGGGCATCGACCGAGTGGTGCTGAACACTTATCACCTTTCGGCGCAGATAAAGACTCTCCAGGCCATTTTGCGCCGGTGGTTTTCAGACGTTGAGTTCAGTGATGAAACGACACTGCTGGGGGGCGGGGGCGGTCTCAAGCACGCAGAGTCCCACTTTGCGGATGACGAATTTTTTTTGCACGTCAATGGCGATGAAGTGCTGCTGAATTTAGACATGGCGGCTCTGCGCGCCGGACTTGATCAGCATTTGAAAGAAAATCGTTTGGCGACCATCTTTGTGATGGACCATCCCGAAGTTGGGACCAAGTTTGGCGGGGTTTGGGCCGATCCGACCCATCGAGTGCATGGCTTCGGCAAAGTGCCCCCTGCGAGTCATCACAAAGGATGGCATTATTTCGGAGTGTGCGCTTTTCATCGAGATATCTTTAAAATCATTGAGTCGGAAAAAAGCAGCAATATTTTTTACGATGTACTGACCCATAACCTTGGCGACGCCAAAAAAATTCAAGTTCATCCGCTGACTTGCACTCACATTGAAACGGGCAATCCAGTGGATTTGTTGGCGGGAATTGAGTTTTGCATCTCGAATTTTAAC
>CALCCV010000632.1 GCA_937900305.1 uncultured Pseudobdellovibrionaceae bacterium
AACGAATTCATGCATCCGATGAATTCGTGGAATTCTGCCATTGAATTTTCTCCCACAAAAGAATCGGCAGCCTTAAAAAAATTCTCGCTCACAAAAGCAGAAGCTCAGAGAATTCTCACGGGGGAGCAAGAAATTCGCACCGCCGTGGCAGCACTTTTTGACAAAATGAAAGTGGACGCCAAGAAGCTAAAAGACAATCCGGATGTTCAAAATTATCTTCAGCGAATGCAAAAATACGAAGAGGCTCGTGCCAGCGGAGCTTCGGACCTGGACTTGGCAACTCTGGAAGGAAAGCTTGCTGACGCCACTCGAAAAATGTTTGTGATCATGGCCATCGCCGAAAGAGCCATGGATGCGG
The DNA here is from genome assembly GCA_937900305.1 of uncultured Pseudobdellovibrionaceae bacterium. Lineage (GTDB taxonomy): Bacteria > Bdellovibrionota > Bdellovibrionia > Bdellovibrionales > Bdellovibrionaceae > CALCCV01. The sequence goes on from CALCCV010000632.1 coordinate 359, forward strand.
CGGGAACTTGGGAAGAGCAAGTCGCCCTCGATAAAAAAGAGAAGGGTTCAAGTTACAAATCTAATCTCGGTGCTCGGCGTATGGAAAATCTAAATGAGGGCCCGGTCGTGGATAAGGACAGTTGGAAATGGAACTACGTCGCTCACCCTCTGGCCGGCGGCAATTATTGGCGCGTCTGCATGAGGGCCATCAATCCTCGCGAACAGGAACTGATGTCGACCGGCGCCAAGGGCCATTTTGGATGTGCGCTGTACTCAGCGGCGATGTCATTGGTTGCATGGGAATCCACTCTTGAGGCTCAACACGAGCGAGTTTCCTATCAAGATGTTTTCATTACACCCATTGTGGGATCGCTATTGGCGATCGTCGCCACCTATGGTCTGGAAGCTCTCAACAGATTTGCGGTGGCCAACAAAAACTCAATCCTCGGCAAGCTGGCCTGGGTCCTCGGCTCAGTTGGCAATGTCATCTTATTTCCGGCAGAAAAACTGGTGGATCTCCTCGGTCAATTCGGTGAATTTCGTTTGGACGTCGGCTCAGACCGATTCATCATCCGCTGGATCATTGAACTTCAAAAAATTCCAGGTTTTTTTGAATTCCGACGACCATTCAATTAATGAATTCGCATCACGCTGAGAGATGGCCGAGCCTCTCTCAGCCCACGCTCCACCCGCGAGAACAGATCTTCATCTGGGGTCGAGAGGCGCAGCACTTGCAAACTGCGTGGCAAGGCTTCGATATCCCGGGTTTCCTGCAATGGTCCTTGAGTCCAGAGAGTTAGCGACAAGGTCTGCAAATTTGTCAAATTTTTCAACGAGACCGGAATTCTTCCGAGAGGATTGCTCCGTAAATCTAAATTTTCTAGTGATCGCAAATCCCTCGTGATTTCCTCACTCAACTCCATCAGGTGCAAACCACGCAAAGCCAACGTTGATAACGAATACAACGGCTCGAATATTCGCGGATGCAAAGGGGACTGGCGGAAAATGCCATCGTCACTTCCAATTTTCAAGTTTTGGATCTTGCTGAAGCCATAAAAATCTCCGATCCGAAATAAAAAATTTTCAGGCAGTGAGGACATTTCAATGGAGTTCAAGACCCTCAGATCGGCCAATTCCATCTGCTCACAAGGTTTGGGAAATAGTTTTTTTACAACCAGACTTCGCTCGCAAAGGGGCAACTTCACCTGGAACAGGCCTAAGTGAGCAAATTGGGTTTTCAAATCATCTCGACTGAGCTCCGGCAACGATCTCGAATGAAACAACCAATTCAATTTACGGATCACTTCTACATTTCGAGTGAGATCCCAAAGCCATTCGTGAACCATAAAGAATGAATACTGAAGGGGATTTTTTTGCTCCTGAAGATTCAATATCTCTGCGCTGAAAAAATATTGAATCGGATCAAAAAAACCTTTTCGGATTACGGTTTGATAAAGCATCGGTTTTCGTTCACCGTTTTTGATCATCGAACAGTTCAGTGGAATTTGGTTTATGATATTTTCATCTTTGATATCGACCAAGCTGGATGAACTCTCTAACCATCGGCGCGAAGTCCCCACTTCGTCCTTACGGACATGATTCATAAAATCAAAAAACAGCGGCAAAATCTCTGGGTACCGACGACCAAAAATTTCCCTAAGGCGATTGATCGTATCAGACAGCGAAGTTGGCTCAACCAAATTCGGATTCGCAGTTCTGTACTCCAAAAGAAAGTCGAGTGTGTAATAGCCATCGAAATCATTCAGCGCTGACGGCGTACAAAAAATCGTATCACCTCCATTGCCAACGAGGGATCCCCCACCACCTCTCTCACCCCGGGCACTCGCATTGGCACTAGCACTGCCATTGGCGCTGGCCGTGTAAGAGACTAGGAAAAAGCTCAGGGGAAATGCCATCACCACCAAACATTTCAATGCTTCTTTCATCAATCCCCCCCCCCTCGCTGAAGTCCAACACTAAGACAGGCTTGGGCCAATGTCATGAAGGCTTCGTAACGCTCCGTTTAGAACTTGCCTTTCCCCCCAGGCACTTTAGATACAGTCGCAAAGAGATGTTGAAGGAGACAAAATGCGTCGCTTGCCTATTTTACCTTATTGCCTAGGCCTCCCTGCCCTAGTCTCAACTTTACTTTTCGCCATTCTGGCTCCCGCAAGTGAGGTTGCTGGCGTTCTGACGCTCGACTATTTTGGACCTGCTCGGCCCTTTGAGTTGAGCGAAGTTCTGAAGAACCATCTCGGTGATTTTCAAGGGCGAAAATTGGCGGCGGTGACACTCTACATGGCCCCAAGGCAATCTGACAAAAATGTCGAAGCTCGGCTAAAGATAGCAGAACTCATTCTTCCCCAGGAGATGTTGGCTTACCGGCCGGATGGCTTTGATGAATACAAGCCTCTGACTTTTCGTTTTGTTCCACAAGATCCAGGAGATCTCACAACACTGGCCGTCGAGTTCAACAGCGAGGTCGCGATCTATAAGGTTGAATTCACCTATGAAGGTGATCCAAACTGCAGCTTCGATGGCGATGATTGCTTGGCTCGCATCGAAAAGCTGGGTTCCCTCAGCGAACAAAACCTTTATGAAGAAGAAAATCTGGGAACTGTGGACCGCTTGACTCGAAAGATGGCGGCCGAAGAACTTGCCCAATATGCATCAAAAAAAACGGCGCGCATCTTGTTAGACCGCATGGAGTACGACGGTGTTTGGGTCGACTACGATTTACGAAGTGCGGCTCGAAAATCGCTCGTCAAAGTCTTTGCTCAGTTGAGTGCAAAATCTGGTGAAATCAGGCTAGCCGAATTGATTCAAGATTTTTTTCAAAATGTCGAACAAAGACAGAACTGGGAGTTCTTGATTGATCAGCTAGCCACATTTAAAACATCAGCCGCCTTGTTTTTTTTAATAAAATTTCACACCTATTCACCCACCAGCCAAGGCCATTGGGGCGAAGTCCTGCTCAAGGAGCTCTTCGATCGACCCGACTTTAAGGACACTGTCGCCCATTATCAGACACGAATTTTGAGTGAGATTTTTGGACCGCAATCTGACGATTCCGAGTGGTCGCAAACCCGAGCCTGCCTGGTCTTTGCTGTCGCTCCCCAGGCCGGAGTGAGTCCAGTCATTTTACCGATGATTGCCTCCTCCCAAAGCTATGGAATGCAAGATCAATGCGCGACCGCAATTGAAGAAGCGACTAAGAAACTTCAACTTGCTGAGGAACTCACACCTTTTGAAGATGACTTGATCGCAGTCATTACTGGCCCCTATCACCCACGCCGACCCGGTCAAATTTTTTCGGGAGGATTTGAGTGGGCCTACAGCTATCGTCACATGGCCGTCACAGTGCTTGGCGAAATTCGAAGCACCAAGGGCCTTGAGGCTTTACAAAAAGCACTCTTGGTTCCTGAAATCGAAGATGGTGTTCGGGAGTTGATCCAGGACACTTTGCAAAGTTGGACCCGATGAGTTGGCCACGAATTGCCATGGTAGCGGTGAGTGTATTGGCTGGTTCATTAGAGCTCAGCGCCATGGAGGCCATTCAGTGTGGCGAAAAAATGTATTCTTTGGATTATGCTCTGACAAAGACGCAACCTCCCTTTGGCGAAATTTGGGATGAAGCCAACGTAAGCCCGGGCTCGTTCGCACAAAATTTAGTGTATCTGACTTTCTTTGCCAAAGGGGCCCCTGACTTACAAGACGAGTTGGCTAATTTTTTAGAAAATCAAAATAATGAAACAGATTTTTCAAAACCCATTCTTTGGCAGCCTGATGACCTGCCCTTTCCACCGAGGATGATCCCCATTGCCGAGCTGCCCGGACTACCAGCAGAGTGTCTTCAAGAGGGTCAAAGCGAAGTTCAAATTCGTTCCGTCGTTAAAAAAACAAAACAGGGCGATTTG
>CALCCV010000633.1 GCA_937900305.1 uncultured Pseudobdellovibrionaceae bacterium
GGGATCCATTTGTTTTTGCAACTTTTCGGCCAGATTCTGCAGGAGAAAGTTCGTCTTGAACAAAGGTCCCGACAGCGCCTCTGATTGAGCTATCGCTAGTGGTTTGATGGAACTGTCTTCGGCTCTTCTGACTTTGAACACTTCGATATCTCGGCTGCAGTCGGCAAGCCGGGACAAGACCGAGAGTTCGACATTTTCGAGCTGCCGGGGATCTCTGGAATCCGAATTCCCCGCAAAAATTCTGAGCGACCGTTCGCCCTGACTCACATGCGCAGCCGTCACGACATACCACTCGTTGTCCAACTCGATGAGTGCTCCTGTGCCTCGCACAGAGTGCAACATTCCTGCCGGATGGGAAATGTACTCACTCTCAATGCGCAGGGTGGAGGATTAAGCTGAGTTCGCAGATAAGATCGCAACGACAGCTATCAGCAAGTTCAAGACGTTAGATCGGTGACACATGTACAATCCTTAATCAGCAATGCCAGCCCAATTGGAGACAAGGGCTACTGAAGCTGCTCCTCAGTGGCAATATCCAGATCTAGAATTGATTTACAAAGTTTGTGCCTTCGCCCACGATCAACATACCAAATTTCCATTGACCAGGCAAAATGACGGGAGATGCGATCAACGCATTTCTCATGTTAACTGGATTTAACCTTATAAAGTGCATGGGAACTATCGGTCACCAAAACTTAAGCGCGAAGTCAGGGCCTTCGCGGCCAAACTATACGCACCATTCCTAGATCTGACGCTCTCCTGGCCTGGAACATCCCGAGAATTGAGAGATCGAAGCTTGACATTAAGCCGCCGCACCAGCTGATAAAACCGATCGTCAAGCGCTGGATCATAGCTCTTCCGCCAAATCTTTTCGATTAAGTATTCTTTTCGCAATCCCATCGGCGCGGTGATCAGCAAAGAGTAAAGATCAGCCAACTGCCCAGTCAAAACTGGGACTTGGCCTGCTGTTTTTTTAAGTGTGATCTGTCGCAACACCCGACCAAAGAGGCTTACAGCCTCAGATTGCGAAAATGTTAAAAATGCCGCTTCGTAAAGATCGGGAAAGGCACGGTGGAGCTGGCTCCAGACGTTCTGTGCTAGCTCGAGATTTCCCTCCAGAACATAGGCAACGAGACGCCACTTCGGGCCGTACTCGAGATGATCTTCTACCACCGCATGTCGTGGCCAACTGACTTTGATTTTTTGCCGATAGATATCGTAGAGATAGCATTCAAACAATGCCCTGGCGCCGTAGCGCAAAAGTTTAGTTCGGCGAATTTTATTGTAAAATATTTCACAGCGTTCAAAATTCCCGGCTCGACAATAAATATCAAAAGCGACTAAATATAAATTGGCTTTTTCGATCGCCGACAATTGATCGACAAGTTCAAGGGCCTGCTCTAAACACCCGACAGCTTGATCGAATTGTCCCAAGCCCGAAAGTTCGCAGGCTTGCAAGCGGCGAATCATCACTTTTTCACTGGGTGATTCACTAAAGATCTCAGCTCTTTTAAGCCATTTGCCGGCATCGTTAAATCTTCCGGTGTTTGTCATCGCTGCCGCAAGATTGTAGCTGGCCAAAAAACAGCCGCGATAATACGACTCAGCCTCATAAATCTCAAGGGCTTTTAGATTTTCGGCAAAGGACCATTCCCATTCTGAAACGTAACTGAACGAACTTGCCATTAAAAAATGTTGTTCGGCCTCAAAGAAGGGGTGGCTAAAAGTAGTTACACTTTGCAAGAGATTGCTCGCCGTCGCCCATTTTCTTTTACGGTGCAAACGACGTACTAACAAAAGTTTTCGTTGATCTTGCGATAAATCCTCCGAACTACAAACTCGCCTGAGGGTCGCGTGATCACCTGTGAGATGGGCCTTTAAACCTCGAAAGTAGAGCGCAAATTCTTTTCTAAAAAATGCCTCACGGGAGTTGCTCACGCAAATCTCCAAAGAAAAAAAGATATCTTTTTGCATCGTTAGGGTCACGGTTTGCCATACGTAAATGCAGAACCGGACTAGGTAGAGACGATAAAGATAAACTCAATGCCATGTCAGCCCCCAGGCAAATGAGCTTAAAGGCATTGCGGTTTGTACAGTGCAGAGTCTGGTCACCGGCCCGAATAACGAGTTCTTTGTAAGCTTCACTATTTGCTGGCTCATTTTTCTGTTTGTTCTGCGTCCTTAAATCTTCAGATATTAATTCGATTGCGAAACCATGAAAACGAGAACCCGAATAAGAACCTTCGTGATCAATCTCAAACCCACCTATTCCAATTTTGATAGAGACTAAACCATCCGACGCGACAGTCATACTCTCGGTAAGTCCAGGATTTCCTACGAGGGAATCTTCAGAGAGCTCGCCTTTGTCGAAGGTAAACGAGCGAAATCGACCGGTCTCTAAAGTCGAAAATCGCCCCTTCAGGCGAAGAAAAATTTCTTCACGGATATCGACCTTCGGAAATCCATCATGCGGGCGCGTGATCCTTTGGCCCAGCTCATTTTGGCGAAAAAATTTTTTAGTGAACATGAGGTCGTCGTGTCCATCAATTTGAATGCCAGAGCCACTGAGGCTTTGCTCTCCTTTAAACCCAAGTAAAATTCTCCGAGGATTTTCAGGATCTGGAATTCCTTCTGGCGTATCTAAAAACTGAGCCAAAGGCCCATCTGCAGGCTTTCGGTAGACGCTCGATCCGCCATCGCCGTAGGGGGCCCGGCCGCCGTCGCCAAAAGGTGCCCGACCACTGTCATCAAAGGGGCTTAGCCCTGCCGCAACCGTCTTCGGAGTCAACGGATCGCCAAGATCCTGGAGTATCTCTTTACTTTGATCACCAAGAAAGGCCTCGACCTCCGACATAGGAATAATGATGGAAGAATCTTCAAAAGGCCGATACTGAACGTTAATGCCAATCAGATTCTCGCTGAGCGTAAAAGTGGCTCCACCACTCATGCCCCGAATAATCCCCAAGTCACCGATGCGGTAGATAAACTTCATACCTTCTACGCCGGGATTGAAGGATGTTATCATCGATGGAGAGTGACCTTTCGTCCAAGGCAATTGGCGGCTATACTTGCGCGAAAACAGATCGCCGACGATGCCGTCAGACCGAAAACTCATTGGGTGAGTAAAACTCAGATCTGTCGCCTCATAGGGCGAGATTTGTTGGCTCAGCCGCGAAGCCGAATGTTCAGAAATTTTCAGCTCTGCTAAATCGCGACCAAAATCCAATCGTTGCACACGAGCATCTGTCCAATTTTGCTTGTGACAAAGCGGTTGTCCTTTGGAGTTATCGACAGGAAAGCCATAGTCAATGAGCTCTATTTTCTTCCAACCTCCGCGGAAACAATGGGCGTTCGAAACAATCTTCATTTGACCTTCGAGACTCCGAAATACGGTGGCTGAGCATTGGGTCATATCGTCTGCATTTGCAGAATGAGTGACTCGAAGCCCTAAAACCTTGGCTTTTTTTTGGAGGTCGCCTATTGGCTCATCCGCACCTGGTAAACATGGCCTTCGAGCCTCTGTGTTCACCATTGCAAATAGAACTAGAGCAAAAGAAAGTACTCTTAAAACGACCATGTTAAGGCAGTTGCAATTGATATACCGAAGGCCAACCACAAATCACCGAAGTCATCGGCAGGTTCGTCGTCGGTCGGCAAAGGACGAGGCTAACACCAATGCTATGACTAGATTAAGACTACTGTCTTAGCATTGTCGAAACCTTAGACACTTAGGTTCTTTTTTCGCCAAAAATCGTCGTCGTTCTTCGACATTGTCAGACATTGGCCTTTAACAATTCTCTGTGGCCAATCCATTCATGCGGCAGGAAATACCCTCGAAGATTCTTATTGTAAAAATGAAGAACGATGAAAAGATTTATTACAAGGCGCTGTATAAAGTCGAAGAATGTTTCCGCCCCGCTCCAGGACGCATGTAAGATAGAACTCACTTATGTTATAAAAACGAATCCAGCGGGGTGCGACACTCTTGAAACTTTCGATTAAAAGCTGCGTTTAGTCGGCCATGACGTGACCCTCTGAAACCTAAATCTTCTGAAGCGGTGCCATCAATGGGGTATCGCCTCTGACTGCTCATTTTGAGCGGTTGGTTTAATCACCAACGAGGTTGTGCCGCTATGTTTCTGATTTCAACTCATCCACAACTTTCCAAAATTTCTCGCAATAAAAGCAAAGGCTCAACAGTTACTGAGAGCCCACGCTACTCTCTGAATCTGTCGAGCTTGTCGGGGCAGACGAGCCGCCGAAAAATGAACCTAACCACTTCTCTGAGTACATTTGCCGACTCGGATGACTCAAGCGATATTCCCGCCTCACGATACTTTTCCATTGCAGCCCGTCTTTGAGGCCACTAAGCCTGCTTGAATAAAATCGACGGGTTTTGGACTCTCTCGAAGGGGCCCTGCTAAAAGCAAAAGTCCCTGATCAAAATTCAACAAAAAATTCAATTTCTATGGCCATTCAAGGAGTTACCGGGAATCGCTGCCTTCAACAGAATCCATAGAAGCGGCACACTGTTTGCATGTTGTGGGCGAGAAAACCTAATTCGCTTGTATTGTTAGAAGAGGTAGATGTGTCTAAGAATTTTTCAATTCAACTCGTTCGACTGTTTTTTCTATTGATAGCAAACAGCTCCTTTGGACTTGCCGGAGGGCAATCCC
>CALCCV010000634.1 GCA_937900305.1 uncultured Pseudobdellovibrionaceae bacterium
CAATATCTCTGGGCAATGGCCATGCGATACTCCACTCCCTTTGTCGAAGACACTTTGCAGGAATTTGTCAAACAGGGCATTGAAGAGGTCATCCTTGTTCCTATGTATCCACAGTACGCAGCGGCCACCACGGCCAGCAACACGGGTGAGTTTCTGCGACAACTCAAAAACTTTCCCGAAATACGTTCAAGCCGCGTTTTCCCCGAGTTCTACAATTCAGATTTTTTTCTGAAACCCACAACCGAAATGATTAAAAATGAATTGCCGAATGTGAAAGCTGGCGAGGCTCATGTTCTCTTTTCTTTTCATGGCCTTCCGGTTTCACAAATTCAAGAAACTCCGGGCTGCTTGCGAGCCGCCAATTGCTGTGAAGACCCTGCGAGAAGTGAAGTTCGCTGCTATCGTCGCCAATGTGTCAGCACCGCCAAGTTAGTGGCAGATCGACTCGGGCTTCGCCGCGAACAGTGGACCTACAGTTTTCAGTCTCGGCTCGGCCGGGCAGAATGGATCAAGCCCTACACTGCAGATCAAGCCATCCAGCTCGGGAAAGCTAAAAAATCCTTAGTTATCCAGTGCCCCGCTTTTACCATCGATTGCCTCGAAACCCTCGAAGAGATCGGATTAGAAATTCGCCAAAAATTTTCTGAAAGTGGCGGTCGCGAATTCCATCTCCTCCCCTGCCTCAATGACGAAGGCGTTTGGGCCGATGGATTTGGCAAAGCCATCGCCGATTTTCAACGCGATGTCTCGCGATGATGCATTTTCACTCCCAAATCCACCAACTTCTCCAATCAATCGACAACTCGTCAGCAATGTAAGTTCACCAATAGCTCCACGGGTGAGAGACTGGTGTCACCAACACCATCCATCCCAACCCAAGGGGTCTTTCCAACAAAGACCCCTTTTTTTTGCTCCATCTCCCTCACGTCCACGTCCACACCTCCTATTTGCAGTTCAATTCGACTTGATTTGAATTGAATTTGATCGACGTCTCAAAATGAGACCGAGACACCAGTTCCATTTTTCTGGCCCTTGGTCCAAAAAATCGCCGCAGCTTCCAAGCCCATGCTATTCTGGATCTGCCGGTGCTTTTTTGAGCCAGACTCTTGAAAGATCAGGGTTTGCGGCCGATAAGACGTGTGGGAGGTTACCTATGAGTCCTCAAAATTTAGCTCGAACCTTCGCAAGTTCGGTCATAATCGGTATCGGCCTATTGTTGAGCTCTGTTTCCTATGGCCAAGAGGCTGGCAGCGACCCGAATCTCCAAATGCACATCAACACAGGAAATACGCCCAGCAATCTGCCGACCACGCGGGGATTTAACAATTTGCCCACAACGAATGACTGGCTCCTTGCTTCCCCAAAAGTCAGCTTGCTGGACAGATATCTCTGGCAGAAGCCCAACAATGCGTTCTTTATTCAAACTCGGTTCGGAGCTGGTGCCGCCACTACCACGGACAAATCTCCATCTGCTAAGTGAGATTTACCTTTTTATATTGACATCTCTAACTTCGCATTCGCTTTTGAAACTCTTCAGCACTGGTGATTGCGCAATCCTTCAATTGCAAGCCTTCAATTTTGAGATCCTCAAGGCTAAATCCACTGAGCGTTACATTTTCCCACTTGCAGTCCACAAATCGACAATCACGGATTCGAACGTCCTTAAAGTTCACATCGGCAAAACTGTTTTTGAGATGATTGACACTCAAATCAAAGGCCACGTCGTGAAATTGAGTGTTTTCGAGCCTCACGTCTTGCCAGTTGATGAGATTAAACCTCACGTCCTGAATGGTGGATTTCTGCAAAGTCACTTTGTTCCAATTGGCCGCCATCATCGTGAAATCTTGCAGAACCGATTCGTGAAAATCAACTTGCGATACGTTGACACCGTCCCAACGCGAGTCCTGCCACTTTGTTTTTGTTAATTTCAAATTCTTGACCGAACTTCCGTTGAAGCTCACATCCTGAACCAACGATTGATCTAAGAGCGACAAGTTGGAAACCTTGGCGCCGTTGATTTCCATATCCTCCAACTTCGAATGTTCAAGCCTCACACCCGACACTCCGCAACCGTTGAGCGACGTGTCTCGCCACGCCGCCTGCCGCATCTCGATGTCTGAAACTTTGCTGGCGTTGATGCTATTGTCTGAAAATTCGGAGTCGACCAAATTCATGTGGCTAATACTCGAAACATTGACGTCGTTGTCAAAAACTTTAAAGTTTTGTCCCGACGGAGACGCAAATTTAGAAAACGTCA
>CALCCV010000635.1 GCA_937900305.1 uncultured Pseudobdellovibrionaceae bacterium
CCATCAATGATGCGATGGTCGTAAGAGAGGGCCACGTACATCATTGAGCGAATTTCAATTTTTTTATCGATCACCACCGCGCGATCTTCGATCTTGTGCATACCAAGAATGGCACTTTGTGGCGCATTCAATATCGGCGTCGACAAAAGGGATCCAAAAACGCCGCCATTGGTGAGCGAAAAGGTTCCGCCATTCAAATCATCGACGGTGATTTTTCCATCGCGCGCTTTAAGCGCAAAATCGCGAATAGCGAGTTCGATTTGGGCAACACTCATCTGATCTGCATTTTTAATAACTGGCACCATCAAACCGCGCTCGGTGCTGACCGCAATCCCGATGTTGTAGTAATCGTGATATTCCATGTCAGTTCCTGTGATCCACGCGTTCACTGATGGAACAGCTTTCAGGGCTTCGATGGAAGCTTTGCAAAACAAACCCATCATGCCCAGGTTCACGCCGTACTTCTCTTTGAATTTGTCTTTGTAACGAGCCCGTAGATCCAAAATCTTCGTCATGTCGATTTCATTGAAGGTCGTTAAAATTGCGGCGTTTTGCTGCGCCTGCAACAACCTTTCGGCAATGCGCTTGCGAATTGTGGTCATCGGAACTTTGCGAATTCCACCGGAAGGAGTGCTGGGCATTTTCAAAACGCTCGCAGAGGTGGGTTGGGGGCTCGCCACAGCATTCATGCTGCCACCGGCGCCACTGCCAGGAGAGGCTTGCAGGACATCCCCTTTCGTGAGTCGACCATCTTTGCCAGTTCCCGAAATGGCCGCGGGATCGAGGCCTTTTTCGCCGATGATTCGCTGAACTGCGGGACTGAGAGGCGCATCAGCGCGGGAAGCTCCGGCAGGGGCTTGATTGGCTGGAGGCTGGGGCGTCGCAGCTGTTTTTGGCGCTGGAGCGGAAGCTGATTCTTTCGCAGGAGCGGTCGTCGTGGGAGCAGCGGGGGAAACACTGGCTTTTGCGTCGCTATCGATGGTGGCCACGGTCGAACCGATCTTCACCGTTTGACCGGCCTCGGCTGAGATTTGTAAAACTCCGTCGGCATCTGCGGCGACCTCAACGCTCGCTTTGTCGGTTTCGAGCAACAAGAGGGTCTCGTTGCGTTTGACCATTTCACCAGATTTTTTGAGCCATTGGCCAATCGTGGCTTCGGTGATGCTTTCACCGACCGTAGGAACTTTGACTTCAATCTTCATGATGTAATCCTTATGTAATCCTTTAAAAGTTTTCTGGGCCCCTGTACTTTTGTGGACCTCAAAAGTGTACACTCAATTCACCTTTGGGACCAGACTCTTCTACTGTGTCGCGGGTCTACAGTTCAAAACACTTTGCGATCAACTCGGCCTGTTCAATGTTGTGTCGATACGTCGAACCCACGGCGGGTGAGCTGCGTTCGCCACGACCAGCGTAGAGAAGACGATGAGTCAAACCCTCAGATTCAAAAAGAGCCTGGAATTCGAAGAAGACGTTTTGAAAAGCGCCCATGTTTTTGGGTTCTTCTTGGGCCCAGATGATTTTCTTTGCTTTCTTAAAAGTCGCAAAGATCTCCTTCGCCTTGTGATGAGGGAATGGATAAATCTGCTCAAGTCGAACTAGGGCGGTGGTTTTATCTTTTCGTTTTTCGCGCTCTTCTAAAAGCTCGAAATAAAGTTTGCCAGCGACAAAGACCACCCGCGTGGCGTCGGTCGGTTTGATCTCTGAATCAGGGATGACCTCTTGAAAACCTCCATCGGTCAAATCCGTCACGGTCGAAATGGCTTGGGGATGGCGCAACAAACGCTTGGGCGACATGATCACCAATGGTTTGCGAAACTCGCGCTTCACTTGACGTCGAAGGGCGTGGAAAAGTTGAGCGGGCGTCGTCAGATTCATCACTTGGATGTTGTATTGAGCCGACAATTGTAAAAATCTTTCGAGTCGGGCACTCGAGTGTTCAGGTCCTTGCCCTTCGTAACCATGAGGCAATAACAAAACCATTCCGCTCATCTGCTGCCACTTGCTTTCACCGGCGGCAATAAATTGATCGATAATGATTTGGGCGCTGTTGCAAAAATCGCCAAATTGAGCCTCCCACAAAGTGAGAAACGTCGGATCCATGATTGAATTTCCGTACTCAAATCCCAAAACGGCGTACTCAGACAAAATCGAGTCGTAGACACAAAATTCAACTTTTTCGCCGTTGATTTGATCGAGGGCATTGTAGGGTTCGCCCGTTTTGAAGTCATAGATGGCGGCGTGGCGGTGAGTGAAC
>CALCCV010000636.1 GCA_937900305.1 uncultured Pseudobdellovibrionaceae bacterium
CAGACACGATTTATTACGAGAGCAATCGTGTTCCATGGAGCGCCGTGATTTTCACGCCCAGTTATTTCTTACGGCCCTCTCCGCGAGTGATGATCGGTCTAGGGGCGCCACTTTTGATGGGAAATTTAAAGTGGACCACCGAAGATGAGACCCTCACCTTTGAAACTCTACCGGCTTTCTCTGCGGGATTGCTTTTTCAGACTGAAATCATGGCCTCAAAAACCGTATTGCTCCAACAGTCCATTGGTCTACACGCGGCCAGCAAGTCCTTGATGTACAATTTTGGTCTTGGTTACATCATCCCTTAACACCGTCAAAGCTGGGTCGCTTTCGTGCTGAGCCGGAGCTCTCGGCGGCGTTTGCCAGCTTCAAAGCGGCGAATGTCTGTCTCGTCAGTCAAAATGAGTTCAGGAACTTCCATTGGCTTGCCATCATCACTGATGCTGACGAAGGTCAGATAGGCCGATGAGGTGTGAAAAGTCTGATTGGTTTTTGGATTTTCAGCATCAACTCGCACACCCACTTCCATCGAAGTGCGAGCCACATAATTCACACTGGCCTTCAGGTTCACGACCCAACCGGTGTAAACAGGAGCCACAAAACTTAACGAATCTATGCTGGCGGTGACAACTTGACGATTGCAATGGCGACCGGCCGCAATGGCCGCCGCGATATCAATCCATGACATGATTGTGCCCCCAAATATACTGCCGAGGGCATTCGTATGACTTGGTAATACAAGTTGGGTCATGATCACGCGGCTATCAGATACACTTTTCGCCCGTCGCATGAATCACAACCCCACTGGAACGATTTCAATTCTTAAATATCAATCGCACGAAGATTCGTACGAATTACATGCCCATCGCGCCGATGTCAGAATTGCCACCATTGCGGTTGAAATTCTGCGCACTCGTCGGCAATGTCGTACCTGCAACTGTTGAGTTACCGGCGGGAATAGTACCAATCATGCTGGCATCAGCAGGAGCTTTTGCAGTCTGGTTGATATCACTTTTCGCTTCAGCTTCAACAAAGCCAAGATGAGGAAGACACCATACAATCAACTGAGCCCGAGACTTAACATTCATCTTTTTATAGATGTTGGTCAGATGAAACTTTACAGTTTTTTCTGTCACAAATAATTGATTGGCAACTTCCTTGTTGGACAGTCCTTTAGATACGAGTTCAGCCACTTCGGCTTCACGATTGGACAGACCTTTTTGAATCAGGACATCTCTGAGCATCCTTGCTCCCTCCCGCTAAACGTTTAGTATTTTTTGGTCCTTTTTGAGGTTTCCTGCCTCAAACTGACGCACCACCTGTAACATAGTCTTACAAAAGACTTAGGCGAAAGCAATAGTCCTCGACTCAAGGATCAAAAAACTGGACCGATAAGAAATTCAACAACTGTCCACAGTCAAACAGAGGTGTCGATGTTTCCCCCAAATACTAAAATTCTGGTTGTAGATGACTTCGCAACTATGCGTAAAATCATTAAAAAGGTCCTCACGGAGCTGGGATATTCCCGCATCGAAGAAGCCGACGATGGAGCCACAGCGTGGCCCTTGATTCAAGCTGCTGCGGATAGCAATGAGCCCTATCAATTCATCATTTCGGACTGGAATATGCCAAAAATGCCTGGCATTGAACTTCTGAAGACTTGCCGCAAAGACCCCCGGTTCCAGGCCACCCCTTTTATGTTGGTTACAGCAGAGTCCGAGCAAAAACACATCCTCGAAGCCGCCAAGGCGGGAGTGTCTGACTATGTGGTCAAGCCCTTCAATTCCGTCACTTTGAAAGCAAAACTTGAGCGAGTGTGGGCAAAACACAATGGCCAAAATGCAGCGAAAGCTTCTTAGCCATGGGTGCAGCAGCCAACCTCATCAATCCGTTGATGAACAAAGATGTCTTAGAAGCGATGACGACCCACGTGGTGTCCACGCTCCATACAATTGCCAGCACCACCGTTACCGCCGGTCGACCCTTTGTCTGCAAAGACCGCAAAGCCATTCGTGGCCAAGTTGCCGGCGTCATCGCACTCAAAACACCGCCGTTGGTGGGTGCGATTCTGCTCGTCTTTCCAGAGTTGGTTATTTTCAAAGTCATCGAAAACATGCTTGCTGAAAAACACTCTGTCATCAATTCCGACGTCACTGACGCCGTCGGGGAACTGACGAATCAGATCTATGGTTCTGCGAAGACCTCGCTCAATCAGATCGGCTATTCGCTCGACATGGCGATTCCTACGGTGCTCCTCAATCAGAAGTGGACCGAGCTAGGGAATCAGAAGGCCACCCTCGTTATCCCATTTAAACTG
>CALCCV010000637.1 GCA_937900305.1 uncultured Pseudobdellovibrionaceae bacterium
TCTTCCGATCTACGCGGCCAGACTGAACGACTTTAAAAACAGGGGTCTCACGAAACGCATCGATTGACCCAGAGTGCGGTCAACTTCAAACTTTTTAAAATCTTTCAATC
Source organism: uncultured Pseudobdellovibrionaceae bacterium (assembly GCA_937900305.1). Taxonomy (GTDB): domain Bacteria; phylum Bdellovibrionota; class Bdellovibrionia; order Bdellovibrionales; family Bdellovibrionaceae; genus CALCCV01. The sequence continues at coordinate 111 of CALCCV010000637.1, forward strand.
CAAGGTTTTTCTGCCTGAGCTCCATTCACCCATTCGACGACGGCCGGGTGGCGCTGGACAAATTCCATGTATCTCAAAATCTTCCGATCTTTGATAGCAATACCGTAAGATAGAAATCGAAAAACCACCGGCGCGTAAAAGGCGTCCACAATACCAAATTTTCCAAATAGAAAGGGGCCTTTGCTTTTGCCTAAAGCTTCTCGCCAAAGATGCAAAATTCGATGGATGTCTGAGATCGTCGCAGTCGATAAATGAGCAATGGTCATCCTCAGCGACAGCGTCATCGAAAGTTGATCCCGAAGCGCCGAAAACCCCGAATGCATCTCCGCTACGTAAGATCGTGCCACAGCTCGGTCAACCGCATCCCCCGGCCAAAGCTCTGCGTCTGGAGCCAATTCAGCAATCAACTCTGAAATCGCCAGAGAATCCCAAATCGCCACATCACACCAATACAGAACGGGCACACGACCCGATGGTGAGACTTTCGCAAGTCGAGCTTTCGTCGAAGGGCGGTCCAAAAGAATCTGCTCTTCACGAAATGGCAAACCCGATGCCTTCAACACCAGCCAAGGTCTCATCGACCAAGACGAAAGATTTTTGTCGCCAATCACGATCTTTAGTTTATTCTTTAAATTCTTCTTTATATCGCTCTGAATATGACTCTTAAGGTTACTCGTAAGGCTACTCATAATGTGATTCTGAAGTCTATCTTTTGGTTTCACAGAGCTCTTATAGCAGAGCAAACCTACAGAGAGCAACGATTCCTCACGACGCTTGCGCTTCAATATCTCTTTTATTCAACGGGACCGAGCAACACCATCATCCATCCCTCGCGGAACATAGTACAGCCAATAGAGCTGATGGGGAATCAATCCAGGACAAGTTACTTTCGACTTAGGCCGCGACGGCATCGAAAAATTCGAAGGCAGAAAGATAGATTGCGACTCAGCATTGTAGATCAGATCACCGTCGTGCAAACTCCAATGGCATCTGCCCAGCGCTCGACTCAAAATGAGAACTTCACTGCCAGGTTCAATGGCGCGTTCAAGATGCACCTCACCTTGGGCCGGTTGATAAATGAAATACTCTACGGGCGGAATATCCTGGACTCCCTGACGTTTGTTTTTTTGTGACAAGTACATTGTGTGCAGGTAGGGACGCAAGATGGACCAGTCGCGCAAAAACCGAAGTTGATAGTCTCCCCGAAGAGCGTAAGCCTTCTGCGAGGAGCTGTGAAGAAAGGAATACAAATCCGACAGCAGTCGACGAACGGGTTCCGGGGGATTGGAGTCGATGCGAGTGATATTTTCCAAATCGGTTTCTCGAAAATGGCGATACCCCGAATAAAGCCGGCGCAGAGTAGCCCGCTTGCTGCGGCGAAGTTCTGAACTCTCTTGGTTGTAGGCCGCGAGGGTCTCGGCATAAAATCCAATCATGGCAGTCAGTCGCGCGGTCTCGATGTCTTTACCCGCCGGGGCTTCGCGAGGAATTTCATTGGTCAACGTCTGCATGGTAAATACTTGCAGCGGAGCTGACACAGAAACGCCGGCTCCACAGACCGTCCAAATAACTATCCACCACTTCAGCTGCAAAATCTTCCTTACTCTCAAAAGGTTTGTGCCAAAACTAAAATCAGCACGGTCCCGTCAAGCTGCTACCGGAATCTTCAGGAGAGTGCAAAGTGAGGTCCACCCGCGCCGTCCAGGACCATCTCATTTTGGGACGAGATTAGTCATCCACCTCCATGGAATGGCCCATGCGAACAGCTACACTCTCCCTTTTTAAAGCTGCAAGGAACACTCGAACACCTGCGGAGTTGGGCTGACAGTTGTCTGAA
>CALCCV010000638.1 GCA_937900305.1 uncultured Pseudobdellovibrionaceae bacterium
GGCGATCTGGAACCAGATTTGCAAGGAGGGATCATCGAAATGGTTCATGCGGCGTGTCACCCCAAGCATGCCCAGCCAGTACAGCGGCATGAACGCAAAGTAGAAGCCGACAAACCAGAACCAGAACGAAGCCTTGCCCCACGACGATACGAGGCGGTACCCAAACGCTTTGGGGAACCAGTAGGTGATGCCTGCCATGAGGCCGAGCAGCACGCCCCCAATGATCACGTTGTGGAAGTGCGCGATCAGGAACAGGCTGTTGTGCAGCACGAAGTCGGCTGGAGGCACGGCCAGCAGCACGCCGGTCATGCCGCCGATGGCGAACGTCACCATGAAGGCCACGGTCCACATCATGGGCAGCTCAAAGCGGATGCGGCCCTTGTACATGGTGAACAGCCAGTTGAAGATCTTCGCCCCCGTGGGGATGGAGATGATCATGGTGGTGATGCCGAAGAAGGTGTTCACGCTCGCCCCCGAACCCATCGTGAAGAAGTGGTGCAGCCACACCAGGTACGACAGGATGGTGATACACACCGTGGCGTACACCATGGAGGTGTAGCCGAACAGGCGTTTGCGGCAGAAGGTGGCCACCACTTCGGAGAACACGCCGAACGCGGGCAGCACCAGGATGTACACCTCGGGGTGGCCCCAGATCCAGATCAGGTTCACGTAGAGCATGGGGTTGCCGCCCAGCTCGTTGGTGAAGAAGTTCGTGCCCACGTAGCGGTCCAGCGACATCAGCACCAGAGCGGCCGTCAGCACGGGGAAGGAGGCCACGATCAGCGCGTTGGTGCACAGGGCAGTCCAGGTGAAGACGGGCATCTTCATCAGGTTCATGCCGGGTGCGCGCATCTTGATGATGGTGACGATCAGGTTGATGCCCGAGAGCGTCGTGCCCACCCCCGCTATCTGCAGCGCCCAGATGTAGTAGTCCAGCCCCGTGCTGGCGCTTTGCGAGCCCAGGTTGGACAGCGCCAGCCAGCCGGAGGTGGAGAACTCACCCAGGAACAGCGACACCATCACCAGCACGGCGCCGGCCGTTGTCATCCAGAAGCTGAAGTTGTTCAGGAACGGGAACGACACGTCGCGCGCGCCGATCTGCAGCGGCACGAGGTAGTTCATCAGGCCCGTGACCAGCGGCATCGCCACGAAGAAGATCATGATCACGCCGTGCGCCGTGAAGACCTGGTCGTAGTGATGCGGCGGCAAGTAGCCAAGGTTGTCGCCAAAGGCCACCGCCTGATTGCCATAGTCGTAATGAGTCGTCCGCATATCATCGCTAGAAACAGAATCAAATTCTAAATCCTCGGTGTCGTCGATTGATTTCGCGAAGAGAAGAGGATTTTTTCCGACTGGCGAGACGGTAGGTTCAGAAGCGGTCACTAAGCCTGTCGAGGATCCATAATAAATCATGGAGCCGGTTTGACTCACAAACAAGATGTCATCGAAGGCGTCACCATTGACGCTGCCAATTCTGAAAAAAAGTTTCCCGAAGCTATTGTTATTTGTGACTCGCAAAAGTTTTGGATTGAGTCCGGAGGGAGTTAACGAAGGGACCGCAGTTTGAATTAAACCTGTCGCCGAACCATAGTACAGGGCCGCTTCGTTCTTGAAAGATCCGATTTGGATATTGGTTATGACATCGTCATATCCGTCGCCATTGACATCGCCGACGACTTTGGCCATGTCAAAACGATAGTCGACCTCTTTGCTGATGCTGTCTTCAATAGCGAGAGAGGGGGTTGTTTGCGTCGCCGAAAAAATACCGCCATTGGAATTGTAAATGTACAAGCCGCCGTTGTCGACAAAAGGCAAATTGCTCGTTGGAGCGGATGTGATCAAGTCGCCGCGGCCCACGCCGTCGAAGTTGTCTCCGGCCATTCCGCCAGAACCGAAAGTGGAACCTGCGGGCAAGGCGGGATTGTAAACCAGGGAAGGGCCAAAGGGACTCAGCCCGCCGCTGTAAAAGTCATATCCGGAACCAGTTCCTCCGGTTTTTCGCTTCGGCGCCGTCACTTGAACAGCACCGTCAAATCCCAAGATCGAAAGATCAGGCTTGTAAATATAAACCACACCCGCATCCGATTTGGCAGTTCCACCGGTCGCTGTGTAGTCATGCCGAGGGGCCCCAACCGCTAAGAAAGGAAGATGGCGAGTTTTGTCATAGATGTCGGTGTCAGTGATCACACCCATAGTAGCACCAAATTCTGCGCCCTTTTGAGGAGCTCCTGGATAGATCACCTGGTGCAAACAGTGATTGGCACTGTTGTCATTTTCTCGATCGCACGGCAAGGCATTGATGGCACCGATGGTGTGAGCTCCAGCGCCTAAGATGGTCTGCAATCCAGTGGCGATGGCCGCGGTTTTAGGTGTCACATAGTAACCAAAAACCAAACCTGCTGAGGCCACAGTGGCGGTGTCATCATAAGGATAATTTGCATTAGGTGCGCCGACGAAGACCGCGCCCGTCACATCGGGCAGCAGGCCCGTGTCTAAACCGGGTGAGGCAATTGGATATCCATTTTGATTCCACACTCCTTGAATGCTGGTGCCATATTTGGCGCCGTCCTCCAAAGCGTCGGGCCAATGTTCAGTGCAGACCCATGAAGTGATTTTTGTTTTTATATTTTCATCGGCATTTGTAGCTGCATATCCACTGCCTTTGCACACAACAATCGAGCCGCGCGAATTGTTTCGACCGGGATCGCCGATGACCAGATCATCACACTTGTTGAAATCATAACCTTGGTTGGCGGTCGGTGCCGTCGTGCGGTAATAGTAGCTGGCAGTCCGAACGTTACAAAGTCGCGAGTTGTAGGCCGTACCCAGCGCATTGCCAAAGGTAGTTTCGCCAACCTCCACGGAGGCATTGTAGACGTTGGTCCCACCCGCCAGGATGTCAGGGAAGGAGTAGCTGCTCGTGATAGGTAAAGTCCCTTGAGCACTGCCGCGCAAAATGGAAACCCGAGAATACAGAGTCGCGCCAGTTCCGTCGAGCGTGCGAGAGCCTATCGCTAAATCGTCGAAGCCATCATTGTTGTAATCTCCGGTGGTGAGGGACTTGCCAAAATTGGTGACGACAGCGCTGCTGTGATTCATTTTTACGGCTCGACAAGATCCAGTCACAGGATCGCAGGTGGCCTCGTTGATGCCATAGTTTGTGCTACCGGCCCCGCTGACCAGCCCGCCAGTTGGACTTCCATAGATAACATAGACATCACCAAAATAATTCGCTGCGGATAGCACCAGCTCTGACGAAACGGCGAGGTCATCGCAGCTGTAAATTTTGCTGATGTCGGCACTCAAATCGGGCGGCGTTGGATCGACGGTGTTGGCATAAACGGTGTCACACAAACCGGTCATGGGTGCGGTGCCTGCGCGTGCGCAGTCGCCATTGAAGTTTCCAATCGCCATCGCTTTGCCCAAGCGGTAGTTGGAATTGGTCACGGGGTAATAGATCAACTGAGGATTTGGAGCGATGGCCGTAGTGGATGGAGCCACGTCTGTTTTCAATTTGTATACGACTTGGCTCGACGGATTTTCCGTCGTGAATGGAGCAATCGAACGCATATAATAGATGACGACGCCGCCCATTTGCGAAATGTGACTATTTGAAATGGAAGGAGTCGCTAAATAAGCGCTCGCCGCGATGTCGGGCAAACCGTCACAGTTGAAATCGCCTTTCATGACGTTATTTCCGAGACGTTGCACACCTTTTCCGTCCGAAATCAGTCGCGGATAGATCGGCCCCTGCAAGCCGCTACTTTGGATCGCGCGCACGTGAATACTTTTTTGACTGTCGGGATTTTTAACATCGATGACCGCTTTTTTTAAAACGTTGCCTTCAATTTTTGAAATTTGGGCGGAGAATGTTTTTTTACCAGGGGTCACAGAAGCAAAGGCTCGGAAAACACCATCCCCTGTTCTGGAAGCGACTCGAGCACCTGATTCTTTATCGATCACATCAATTTGCATATCGGGCAGTCCACCGCTTGCGGTGAACCAAGGGAAGCTTCCGGGAATGATCGCGTTGGCTGCGACATTTGGCACGCCCTGCAAATCTGACAAGGTGGTCATGCAGGGGGCACTGCTATTGACTGAATTGAGATCGGCAACAGACGGCTCAGATGTTCCGTCGAGATATTCAGCCACGACAAAAAAACAATAAGCGGTGCCATCGACGAGGCTCGTGATCGAGCCTGTGTTGAGCCCAACCACTCGCTGGGAGGGCGCCCCGAAAGTCCATGAATCAATTTCTTTTCGCGCGTAAAGTGCGTACGTCACCAGAGTGCTTTCGACGGTCCAAGTGATATCCACTCGACTTGCAGATTTCAGCGACAAACTCTGCGCGGTGATTCCTGGAAATGGCGCGAGTGTAGTGATTGGACGAAATTTTCCCAAACCCTCTTCTTTGCCATCTTTGTCGATACCGGTGACCGAAAATCTGTATTCAGTGGAAGAGGTCAGACCAGTGATGGTTGTCTGACTAAAGATCTCTTCTTTAATCGAGTTGTTGTTGCCTTCTTTATAGAGTTTGTATTTTACAAAGCGTGGTTGCAATTCCCATGACAATCTCACCGCGTTCGGGCTGATGGCTTCAATGCCCGAAAGACCACCGAATTCAGAAATTAAATTTCCACTCTGAACGCCACCGTTGTTGCAGCTGGAAAGCGACAACACGGCAAATACGCCGACGACCAACCGATAGGAAATTGAACCAAATTGTCGAAGAGTCATTTTCTGCACTCACTCACCCAAAAAGTAATGAACGAACAACCTAGACTCTATCGGTTTTTGTGCAGAATTCTAAAGTGGTGATTCCGTTGGTAAAAAGCTTAAAATGAGATGCGATTTGGTTCAGTTTAGGAACTGTTAGCGAGCTGGACCACAGTCCTCCGGCCAGGCACTTTGATCTAGATTCAATACGGAAACTGTATTGATTGAACTCATTGCGATCGCCAGATAATTTTTCGATTCATTTTGAAACAACAAAAGATCAGTCGGAAAGCCCAGCATCGGAGAGTGAAATCTGGGTGGAATCACCTCCAATGCGCATTTCAAAATGAAATTTTCTCGATCATAGACAAACAAATGCTCTTTGCGAATGTTCTCCAGACCGCCGTACAAACTCAAGATATAAATGTACTTTGCACTCGCCCCGATCGCCGAGCAGGCGGGAAAGGGCAGCTGATAAGATTGTTGATTCCCTGATTGCAAATCGATCTTGTAGGCATTGCTCGGTCCTTCCAGAAATTGATCGCAACTCCACATTTCAGATTGATAAGAGGTCACTGCGCCTGGAGTTCCCCCGACAGAAAAGTACTTTGCAAAGGGCAAGGGAGTTTGTGCCGAAACATCTGTTGTGGCAGGCAAATTTTCCATCATGGTGGGATCTAGCACCGCGATCGATCCAGAGTGGCTTTCGTAGTCACCGAAAGCCACAGCCATTTTTCCGTTCTCCAATTTATGAAAAAATTTGGGATTTTTTTCAGCGAAACTCAGGCGAGTTTCTGGCTGGCCGTCGGTCTTATTTAAAATAAAGATCTCGCCTTTGCCAAAGGTTAGATCTGCATTCAGATTTGAAAATGCGACCCAGACACGATTTCCCACCGCCAAAATGGACTCAGCTCCGGTGCTATTTAAGTCGGGTTGATACAAAACCTGGGGAGTCACCGCCGTCGCGCCTGGCAGATCTGCGAGTGGCGCGCGAACAATTTCGTCAGTCAGATTGTAGGTGAGCCACAACCAACCATCGATCAAAGTTCCGCGGTAAGGATTGGTGGCCATTGGTAAGGTGACGGTCGAGACTGTTTGGTTGTGCAAAACAATTTTGCTGACGGACGGCGCTTGGGAGATTCCCGAATTGACGCCTGAATTTATCACCAACAGTGAACCTTGATCATAATGAATTTGATTGGGAACCCATCCGACCGTGAAATGCTCGAGGGCTCCTGAAAAACTCGGCCAACAAATGTTGATCAAGGTGGCCATTAAAATTTGCGACAAAAATTTAAATGATGTTCTCATTGGGTCACTCCCTTTTTGAATGCGTGAAGAAGGTCCACGGAATCTAAATCAAAACCCTCGGTGTCAACTCCCATATTGTGGTTGGTGCCGATATCTTGAATTTTAATGAATCGAACTTGCTCTATTTCTAAACTTCGCAAATCAAATTGATCGCCACCTTCGTTGGTGGGCACAACTCCCGCGCAGCCTACCAGATTTGTAGGTGGTTCGCACGGAAACCAAGAGAACTGATCGGCTTCATTCACTTCGGCAACGCCGACTCGCGCGAATTCCTGATAAAGTTTACCGCGGCCAATTCGAAATGGATTTTCGTAAATGACGAAGTCAGCGCCCTCCCGATCGAACAGAATCCCGTGATCTGAAATTTCGAGTGTGATCTCGCCGCTATGACCAAAAGAAAGAATTTTTTCGCGAAGTTTTTGCAGCGATTCGATGTCGTTGGGATCTCCACCCGAACCATTGAAATCAGGTCCATCGAGGGCCGCGGAAATACTTTTGTTTACGACGATTCGTTCCTTGCGATTGTCCTTCCAGCCGCGGCTGAAATTCTGAATGACGAAATCTTTTTTGCCCATCGGTGACCACTCTGAACCGACGGCGGGATCGGGTCTGAACGCATCTGCTCGAGCCACGCTCAACTCCCGACTGGATTTGATTTTATGAACGAAGTCTTCAGTGCTGATAAAGAGCGAAGATTTCGTGTTGAAGTCTGCAGGGAAAGGGTTTTGGACTCTCACCAATCCGGTGGGTCCCTGATAAATCAATTCGGTCGGTGCTCCATTGGCAACGAAAGGGGTCAGTTCTTCAGCGGTGAGATCCGTCGCTTCGGTCATCCACAGAATGTCAGGTTTTTTCTTTCCTTTTTCCAAAGTGGGTGGCTGAGACGCTGCTTCTGAGGATGAATCGCCAATATGGAATCGGGTCTGCGAATCTCCATTGGCAAGGCTTGGCTCCGAGGAAGGCGGGGTCTGGAGCTGTAACTGCTCAAAGGTGAAATTGCTTAACTTTGTAATTTTTGTTTTTGGAAAATGAATTGCAAACTTTGGAGAAGAACCGAATGTATTTTTCGAGGGTGGAATGGATATTAGGACGTTGGATCTTGAGACCTCGGATCTTGGAGCGTTGGATCTTGGGAAGAGGGAAGTTAGAAAAATTCCGATGGAGAGCGTGGCCAGCAAAAATAAAAAGCAAGCGCGGCGCGATGGCATCACAAACGACCTCATTCTGCGTGAGAGTTTCTAGCATTCACTGGGGGTCGGACTTGCCTCAAAAAGGCTCACCGTTGCGCGACAGTTCTGGACTTCCACCAGATTCACCCAAATCAATGTCCGCTATCTAACAAGGTGATTCATGAACGGCAAGCCGAAGTTATGAAAATCTCAACTTCAAGTGGCGAGGATGGATGCGATGGTGGCAATGGGGGCTTTCACCGGGATTCACATTTTTTCGGGCGTGGGAATGCCGAGCAGGCTCAGTCCCCGCTGCAAGATCTGTCCCGAGGCCTCGCTGAGAGCCAAACGGGCTTGTTTGAGTGAATCTGTTTCGGCTTTCATCAGTGGGCAGTCGTGATAAAAAAGATTAAACCTTTTTGCCAAATCGTAGAGATATGTGCAGAGCAAATGCGGCCGCTGAGTTTCAGCACTTCCCAAAACGGTCGAGTGAAAATTCATGAGGGCTTGCATCAGCTTTCGCTCTGATGGATGTTGCAACAAGGCCCAATCAATTTTTTCGGGCGGCGCTCCCAGCTTGCGAATCAGACTTTTAATTCTGGCGACAGAGTATTGAATAAATGGGCCGGACTCGCCATCGATTTTGAGCCATTCCGTCATATCAAAAACGATTTTTTTATTGGTGTCCATCTTGAGCATTCCATATTTAATGGCGCCTTTAGCCACTTGGCTGGCGACAGTGTCAATGTCGTCTTTGCTCCACTCGTCGGCGTACCGATTCAAATAATTAATTTTGACGGTCTCTTCCATTTTTTGGATCAGCTCCATGAGCGGAACAATATTTCCTTTGCGAGAACTCATGGCTCCATCCGGAAGTTCTACGAAAGCATACTTGAGGTGTAGGCAGTTTTTGGCTTCTGGGAAATTGAGTTTTTCTAAGACCTTAAAAACCTGCTTGAAATGGAGTTCCTGTCGAAGGTCCACCACATAAATGCTTTTTTCAATTTTGTGTTCTTGAAATTTTCGGCGCGCAAGTTCGAGGTCTTTCGTAGCGTAAAGACCTGTGCCATCCGATTTCAAGAGCAAGCAAAAGCCAAGGCCATCTTCTGAGAGATCCAGTCCCACTGCGCCTTGCGAAGTTTGCAGCAACCCTTGGCGATGAAGGTCTTTGACGTACTGAACGGAAGCTGAATCGACGTCAGACTCCCAATACCAATGATCAAAACTGATGTCGGCCCAGGCGTAGACCTGCTTCATTAAGTCGATCGACCACTGTCGAGTTTCTCGCCAAAGCGCAAAATTTTCTCCTGTTTGGGTCTCTAAATCTTTCAGGATTTGGGTCAGCTGCGCTCGGTTCTCGTTCTCGTTAGGTGTGCCGATTTCCGCTTCCAACTGAAGATGGGCTTTTGAATAAATTCGGCCAATCCATTCCCCTCGCCCCGAGGTTGGAATGGGTTCGGAATTGTGAAATTTCAAATACCACAGACACTTGGCCACGTGGGTGCCGACATCGCCAGGAAATGTGGCGCTCACGATATCGTAGTTGCAATAGCGAAGAAGACGAACCAGCGCGTCTCCCAGACAGGCGTTTCGCATATGCCCAACATGAAGTTCTTTGTGGGTGTTTGGTTGCGAGTACTCGATCATAGTTTTGGGGGTGTGGTGAGTTAAAACCGTTTTGAAAAATGAGCCCTGTCGGATCGGCTCTAAAAGGGCAGACCCAATTTTAGGAATTGAAAATTTGAAATTCAAATAAGGTCCTGCGACTTCAACAGAAGTTAGATCACCGTCTAAGGTGATTTTCGTTTTCAACTCTTGAGCTAGAATGGCAGGAGCTTTTTTTTGAAGTTTGGCCAAAATAAAACAACCAAAAGCCAAATCACCGAGTTCAGAATTTGGAGGTTCGACAAACTGTTCAAATAGGTTTTCGACGGTCAACGAAGATTCTGGAGGTAGGGCTGCCAGGATCTTCTGACTCAAGAAGACTCGCAAAGGATCATGTAGTGTTCGCATACATCCATTCTACTCGACCCCACTGGGTTCGGTCACCTTGAAACGCCGGCGCGCCCGCAAAATTCTGTGTGGCTTTGCAAAAAAAGGCTTAAAAAGGGGGTAAAAGGCACCGGCATAGCTCTTGTAGTGAAGGACAGTAGATCTAAAATTGGATCGGAAATTGGAGATGTGAAATATGAATTCAGTAGATCCTATGGTTAGCCACACAGATGGGCACACAGCCGGGCACATTGACTTGCAAACTGGCAATCCAGGAGTTGCAGATCCCAAGAGCCTCCTCACCAACAAAGGAACCCTCGCGGACGCGATGAGAACTCTGCGTGAAAAGGGTTATACGGCCAACTTCTCACTCCAACAGGACAAAGTCGTTTGCAGTGAGGGCAGGTGTGAATTGGGACCGGAAGACTTTGAAGTAGAGCATGCCTTTCGCTTTGATGTGATGTCAGACCCAGGTGATCAATCTGTGCTCTATGCCATCTCGGCAAAAAATCACGACATAAAGGGGCTATTGGTGAATGGATACGGAATTTATTCTGAACCTTCCACCAACGAAATCTTGAGGAAGTTAGATGTTCCTGATCGGATAGAAGATTGGCAATAGCTGAAACTCACAGAAGATAGAACTTGCATCCTTTCTCAAGCTCCTTCACAACACGGGGATGCACAAAGCTTCCCCGCGATCGATCTTTAAATTTCAATCCATTTCTTCTGCCATTTGGGATGCGCCGTCCTCCCCCAATATCTATGCGCACATCGATTTGGATTTGACTGCGATTGCGAACTCAGAGTCCGGAAAAATAAATTTCAATCCTTTGGCTCTCGTGGCCTGCGCTGCCCAGCGGGCGTGGCACAAGGAAGAATTTCTCAGGCGCAAAGTGGGGATGTGGGGTCGGATAGTGCCAAAGCCATTTGGTTTGACGTTTGTTGCCAATACTCAGGATCATGAACTTAGATTTTTGCCGGTTCTCAATCCGAATCTGCTGCAGATCTCTGAAGTTGAAAATTGGTTGATGGACCAAGCCCAGATTTTGCGGGACAATCCCGATGGCCAGCTATGGGGTGCCGTGAAGCACTTGCACAGAATTCCCCGCCGCTGGGTTCATGGAGCGGTCCGAGCTTGGATTTTTATGACTCAACAACTGGGATGGACCTTCGGGCGATGGAGCGAACCCAATCCAAAATTTGGCACCGTGCTGATTTCTGATTTAAAATTTTTGGACGCTGAAGTGATTTTTCTGGCGGCGGTCGCACCAACTTTCAGTGCGGTGACTTTAGGGGTGGGAAAGATCACTCTAAAGCCCAAATGCATTCATGGCGAAGTGCGGGCCCGATGGGTGCTACCGCTCTATTTCACCGCCGATCATCGATTGCTAAATGGGTCTCACTGCGCCTTACTTTTGCAAAAGTTCCGAGAAGAAGTCGACAGTTTGTTAGTTTTTGCTCGGCTTTAAGCGGCTTCGGTTTTGGCATCAATATAGTTGTGCAACATCCAAAGCCGAATGTGTTTTTGCTGAAGATCAGACAGACCAAAAAAAACAAAGTGGCAGGTGTAGGTTTTTGTACTTGGATTGTACTCTGAACAATTGCATTGGGCTAGCAGCCAGGGAATGGCGATCTCGTTTGGCATCCAGAAGACAAAATCGCGAAAGGATCCGATCGAAAGTTCTCGATAGTACTCCATGACAAGGCCGGCTTCGCTGACTTCGATCACCTTTACTGGATTTGAAACATGTATGATTTCATCTAATGGGGCATGAGTTTCAAAGATGTTCTCTTTCGTGCGCATCGAGGGCCACGCGCGTTTAAGAGTTTTAATGATGTACGACCGATTGAAGGTCGCGTAGTAAATGTCTTCACAAATTTGGCTAAGCTCATATTCTAAAGCTTCTGGGAAAATTCGCGGACTGAGAATATAGAGGGCGGCGTCCAAATTCTCAATTTGTTTATGCAGAACCTGAAGGTCTGCAAATTCATTGCCCGCCAGGTGTTTTGAGTCGATAAATATCAGACGTTGCAAAGAGGGATTGGCCGAACGGGGCGAAGTTTTCGACCAGTTAACAAGTTCAGCAGCTGTTTTAAATGTTCGGAGAGGGTGATTGAAAAAGCGCTCGATGCTGGGAATGATTTGTTCGGCTAGATTGGTGGATTCGTGGGTTACAAACACAAACTCGAAATCCAATGGAGTTTCAATTTTCGGTTCAAGGGGCCTCGTCTGTTTGTGGTCTTGAATTCGTTTTTGGAGATTGAAAGACTGTTGTTGATCCAGGGCAAAGAATCCCAGCTTAACTCGAGATCGATTGGACCCTTCGACAGCAGTTTGTTCGAAGGCGCTGGCCAACGCACTTTTGTGCTGGCTGGTTTCTAAAAAACTTGCGTAGTATTTGGCGATGTGATTTTTATCGATGGGTTGGTCAGAGAGAGTTTGAAATCCAATTTCCGTCAATTCTGTGATTCGAATTTCCTTGAGCATTTCAATTTGCACTTCGGTCTTCAAGTTGTGAATGTGAAACTTTTTAACCGGATGCCGACCCGTCAAAGCAATTTCTAACATCTGTTTGAGCAGCGTACGGTCAAAGGGTTTGTGCAAGAGATTATTGATAGATCGCTGTTCAAACCGTTTTTGGTGGGAGTGATCGACATTGTAGCCAGTGAGCAGCACACAAAGCTCATCGTTGGCCGAGGCAAAACCCATGTTGATAAAAAGTTGCCGAAATTTATTAATCAGTTTTACGTCGCGGAAGTTCCAACTTTCGATGGCGGTGATGATGCCTCGAAATGGAATCGAAGGGATTCTGGCTCGAGCAGCGGGATCTTGCTGCGCTAACAAATTCATCCAGGCCATAAATTCTTTAGAATTTAAAAAATGAACAACGTTGATTTGGGCATCAATTTGCGCCAGCGCTTCTTCTATCTGGTGGGCGAGCGTTTCATTTTCTTCGATGACAATGATCCAACTCATGCAGAAGATCCCGTTGTGGCGATGGCATTTTCAATTTTGTGAGTCGCTAGAGTGACTTTTTCAGCTTCATCCATTGGTCATTTTCGGCTGTTCTGAGACGAACTGAAGTTGGAGGAGGGCGAAAGTTCTAAATTTGGACCTTCGCAGGGGTGGCAGCAGGTCTAAAAGAGGCTAGCTATCAAGAAGCGTCCAGAGCCAGACCTAAGTCTAAATCCAACCTATCAATGGCTCCTTGAAAAAGATTGGTCTAGAATTAATTTGGCATTCCCACAGTGGGTCGCCGGGAGTTGAGATTGATGAGACTGATTAATTTAATGAATCTATTTTTTATTTTGATTTTAAGTTTGTTTGTCGGCGTCGGTTGTAAGTCGGGTTCCTCCAAACAAAATGAAAAGACAGAATCGGGAGTGAGCCATCCCGAAGGTCAGCAACGACAAGAGGGCGATGAAGTTGGAGTCGAAGATCTCACTGAATACAAAGACAAACGGCAAGAGATACTGCGAAAAGCAGTCCATCGGAATGCCAATGATGCCATCCATCTGGTTGTGCTGCCGGCCTATTTGCATCTAGACAATGTTGTTCACTCAGCGAGCTCGGTCGTGTTTCAAAGATTGAAGGGCGAGGAGTCCGCAATTCCGAACATCACTGATGGATTGGATCGCAGCCTGAATCAGGATGTTAAATTTCGAGTTGAAAAGTCAGAATC
>CALCCV010000639.1 GCA_937900305.1 uncultured Pseudobdellovibrionaceae bacterium
AAACTATGACCTTTGAAATTGAAAACAAAGTCTCGACTATCATAATAAATTTCACATTTGAAGCAAGCTTTGAGTCCAAGGTCTGTGCCGCAAAAAGAACTGCGGCGAAGTGGAGTCCCCTTCGCCGCACCATTTTTAAGATTTTAGACTAGAACCGCTTTATCCGGAATTGTTTCCAGAAAGCCACAAAAAAAATTATCGTTTCAATTGAATCACTTCGTTAAGAAGCTCATCCGTGGTCGTGATCGTTTTCGCATTGGCTTGGAAGCCTCGCTGATTTTGAATCATATTGACGAATTCTGCGGCAAGATCCACCGTCGAACGTTCGAGAGATTTAGCATAAATCTTACCTCGACCGGCATTGCCAGGGGCACCCATGGCTGCACTTCCTGAATCTCGTGACTCTTTCAATCGATTGTTTCCAACTTTGAAAAGGGCTTCGGGATTTTCAAATTTGGCCAGTGCAATCTGCGCCAAATCTGCCGCTTGTCCATTGGAGTACACCGCTGTCAGAACACCTTCGTCATTGAACGAAAGGCCTGTGATTGTTCCAGCTGCGGCTCCGTCTTGGCGCCAAGTGATCAAATCAGATCCCTTGCCATACTGCTTGGTGCCGTCCAATCCTTTTCCACCACTGGCCAGATCGTCGCCAAAGTTTAACTTGATAGTTTGGTTTTGAAGTGCGCCACCCGCGAAATTGAAATTGCTTTCTGTGACCTCTTGACTTTCGAGCTTCCCGTCCACCGAAAATTTCAAAAGACCTTTGCAGACTTCAGCCAATTTTTTATCGCCGCCATCTGAGACCTCTTTGCCATCGACCAAGCCGCGAAATTCCCACTGACGATCAGCAGTTTTGTTAAAAAATAAATTGAGAAGATGTTTATTCCCTTGAGAGTCAAAAACCTCAACGCCGGTCGAATAGTGTGATGTTGTATAAGGATCTTCCAGAGAAAACGTTTTTGTCGGTTCAACCCGAGAATCCAAATTCAAATCGAGTTTTACTTCGGCCGAGGCTTTCGCCGGAATCAGAGCGCGAGGAAATTTAATGTCTCCCACTTTGTTAACGATGTTGCCTTTTTCGTCAGTGGTAAAACCTTGAACTCGCTGTTTATCGTTCGTAACTAGGTAGCCTTCACGATCAAAGTGAAACGATCCGTCGCGAGTGAAAGTTTCTCCGTCACTTCCGGCAACTTTGTAATATCCATCGCCCGAAATCGCTAGGTCCGTCACTTTTTCAGTTGCATCCACGTTTCCTTGCACCAAGATAGGATTCACCGCGCCGATTTTCACCCCGCGGCCAATTTGATTTCCACCAAGGACACCCTTCAAACTTTTAGCAACAATGTCTTGAAACTCGGCACGACTTGCCTTGAAGCCAACCGTATTTGCGTTGGCAATGTTGTCACCTATCACCGAAAGCGCTTCACCTTGCGCCGCTAATCCCGATACGCCTGTGTAAAGCGATGATAGAATACCCACCGAAACCTCCTGTTTCCCTTTTTTTGGCCAAGCTGAATCCTTCAGCTCCGCCGTCATTAAAATGGAGGGCCCCCTCTAGGAGGACCAGCCCTCAAACCAAATTCAAATTCTCGAACCTTCAAACTCAATAAACTAAAATCTAAAAAGTAAAATCTAAAAATCTTAAATCATAATCGTCGAATCAATGTTCGTAAAAACATTCTCTTTGAGCTGATCTTTTCCCATCACCGTGACCACGGTCTTGTCCTTTACACTCACAATCAGCGCCTTGTCGTCCATGATGATCAGTGAATCCTTGGACCCCTTGCTCTGAGCCTTTGACAGAGCATCCTGCAGTTGAGTCATTTCGGCCTTCGTAAAACTCAAACCTCTTTGGCGAATTCGATCCATCGCGTGATTGGAAAATTTCAAAGTGCCTGGACCACCCACTCCGCCCGCCGAAATTTCTTCCGACTTCGCTTTGAGCAGGTCTCGAAACTCCTGTGGATTCACGTTGGTCTTTTGCGGAAGACCTCCGAGATCGGGAGTGATCGAATTTCCCAGGCCCTTAATATTCGTCAAGGTGCGACCTCTTTCGAAAGTTTGGCGAGCATCTCTTGTGACAGACCCACATCCTTAAAGATGTTTTGATGAGTCCCGTCCTGATCCACCGCCGCCGACGCCCCAGTTTTTGTCTCGGGCTTCACTTCTGTTTTCTGCGAACTTGTTTCTTTATTTTCGCCAGAGGCAGGCTGTTCTTTCAAGTCCTCTTTGACTTCCTGTACCATTTTTCGATCTTCGCCGAGGATGCGTGGATCGACAATTTTTTTCACCTCAGACATTTTTACGGTTTTGTTACCAACGACGAGAACGGGGCCTTCCGATGTATAGTTCACTCCCGAGATGACGCCATCGAAGCTAGTTTCGATGGCAATCTTTTTTCCTTCGGCCGTTTTGCCTTCGAGCAAAAACTGATAGTCTCCCGCCGGAGTGGCAGCACCCTTTTCATCTTGGCCATTCCAAGACACCTTGTTCAGTCCTTTTTTTAGATTTGTTAGATTCAGATTGCGAACCGTGGAGCCATCGGGGCCACGAACTCGAATTTTCAAATCTTGCGCGTCCATCGGAAGATCAAATTGCACGTCGTGAGCTTTGTCCGTCGCCATGCGAACAACCTTCGAGCTGTCACCCGAAATCGCCTTACCTATAAGATTCAAGGCCTCGTACTGCTCCATTGGCTTTTGCCCGTTTTTTAACTCTGTCAATGTTGCATTGATATTTGTCATTTGCTCGAGGCTTGAAAAGCTTGCGAGCTGTGCTGCCATCTCGTGAGACTTCAATGGATTTGAAGGATCTTGATTCTTCAGCTGAGTGATCATCAATTTAAAAAATGCATCTTTATCTAATTTGTCATTTCCGACGGTGCGCATCTTTTTGGAGGCGTCGATGTGATTGGGATCCGCCAACTTGTTAAGAACTTCGCCGACGTCCTCACCGCCCATTTTGGCAAAGTCTTGGGCGCTTAAATTTTTTGAAACCGGGGCTCCTTGAACTCCAGGATCGATTTCTCCAAAGGCCTTCGTTCCGCCCTTTACCCCAAATACACCCACTGTTCACTCCTCTGCCTAAGGCAACTCAATCTAAAATCTCCAAACCTGTTCCAACTAAAACTTAAGCAACAATGTTGAGGCCGCCACCCTTGTTGCCCGAACCTGTGCCACCGCCATCGTTATTTTTTTTGCCTAACGGCTGAATGGCATTGGGACTGCGGGGCTCGGTTGTCTTGCGACCTGGAGGCTCTTGAATCCATTCTCGCTGCCCGCGATTGCCAAAGCTTTCATTAAATTGATTCCAAAACTGCATAGCTTGGCGATTGGGACTTTGTTGCTGGCCTTGATCCCGATTTGCTGAAGGGTCCTGACCACGGCCGTCCGTCAAAGCCGTTTCGGTCCCTTTGGTTTGAATCGCATCCACGGGGGTATCGACCCGAAACCGATCCAGATCTAAATCCTTCGCGCTGAGTTTCGCACGAATCTCATCGAGATCTTTTTCAATCATTTTTTTGACCTCAAGGCTCTCGGTTTGGAAATGCAAATTCACTTTTCCATCGAGGATGGCCACCTTTAAGTCGATGGGACCAAGCTCCGCAGGGTGAAGTTGCACTTGAACCTCACCGCCACCCTTTTTGATCAAGTACTGAGTTTGATTGATGATCGCTTGTAAATTTTGGGGAGTCAGATTTTCCCCCGTATTATTTTCCAGAAAAACCGGCGCCGCTAGTGCCGTTGGCAACTCTCCGCTCTTATTGAACTTTTGATCGGAAAAAAAATCTGGCATTACAAAATCTTTTTTTACCGCCATAGTTTCAATGTCCTTGCCCGCGCCAGAAGTGCCGACCGTTTTTGTTTTGCTTCGCGCGACGTCCTTCATCCCAAATTTCACGCTGTCTTCGCGGTAGGGTCCCTGACCATACGGAGTCGATGAATCTTCATATGGTTGCTCTTGCCCATTTTGATCCTCCGCAAGAACTTGCTTCACCGCGAGTCCAGCCGCTACCCCGACCTCCGTTGGAAGTTTCGAATTCTTCGGCGCGACTTCGCCGTCACTTGCCTTCGCGGCCGCCGACATCGCCGCCGCCGACATCGCGGCCAAAGCGGTCGATGCTGGTCCCTCACGCAAAGTTTCACTCACCGATGCCGCACCTGGATTCTCACCGGTTGCCGCTTTAGTTAAAGCCGCTAAGTCTTTTGGAATCACAACCTTAGCACCTGGCGCGGGACCGTCCGCCAATTTTCGCAGCGACTCAGCCACCTTTTGGGATCGCAAATACGACTCACTGTTTGCTGGACTTGGAGCTTTTGGTGCAATCGCAGCCGGTTCACTTTCCGGAGCTAAATCGCTACTCGTGCCTCCCGCAAGCGCGCCAGCAAAAGTGGCACTCTCATCATCCTTTTTGTCTGCGACCAATCCCGGAGCTGACCCCTGAGCTGAATAGGTTTGCAGAGCTGCGAGATCCTGAACGATGTCGCCATAAGATTGAACCGCCTTAGCTTTCAAATCGGCTTGAATCGGCAATTGATCCACGACCATTTTGACAGCTTGATCTGGATCATCCTTCCAAGCCTGAGCTGGCACGATGCTCATGGCAAAGAGCAAGTTTTTTCCAGAGATTTGATATTGCTCTTCGAAAGTTTTAAAGAGATTTTCAACCTTAGAACGAGTTTCTGTAGAAATTCCTTTGCGCGAAGCCGTGTGAACACCGGCCATCGACCGCAACGACTCTTTGCCCAGATTTTCGCTCCCACCTTCGACCTCAGGCACTCCCAAAAGTCCATCCAAAGGAGACGAACTGCCACTTTCGGCTTTTTCACCGGGCGCTGTTACAGGTCCCTCAAAAACTTTGGCGAGATTCAATCCTTGAATCATTTTAACTCCTGTTCGAGGCTCACTTTGCTTTAAATCCAGCGAACTTTTCAGAAAATATTTTTAATTTTTCTGGTCTGATTAAATTCATAATTTCAGCTGCGCTCTTCTTTTTCATTTTTGCCAAGATTTCAATCGCCAAATCTTCTTCCATTTCTTCGAATACTTTCGCCGCTTGACCTGGCTTCATCGTCGAATACACTTGAACAAGAGTTTCGACCTTATCTCCGTCAGACGTCACTCTCTCTTCCAGCATCTTTGAAATGTCACCCCGAATTTTTTGAACTTCGGTCAATTTTTTATCCAATTCCTCTTGCTGACGCTTAAGTTCTGCTTCTAAACGATTTAACTCATCTTCTCGCGCATCGAGTTCCTGCTTGCGCTTAAGAAACGAAGTCAGATGATCTCGAGTCATATTCACTTCTGAGGTCACCTTAGTTTCACCCTTAGTCTCTCCGGCCGCTCCTTCAGCAGCTTTAGGATCCTGTTCAGGATTCTTCGCGTTTTTATCAGACGCCCCAGCACTGTCATTGGCCGCTAGTTTCTCGGCGTCCTTTTGAGGAGGTTCTGCGGCAAACGAAGCCTGCATCAATCCAAAATCCATTTCAATAGAAGTGAGAACTTCTTCAACCGTGTCGATCTCATAAAGAGCATACCCACAGAGTGAAATACCGATGCACGAAATCACCATCACCAACCACGGCGAAGACCTCTTGCGGCGACGTTGACGTTTTGTCATAGCGAGAGGTGCCTGGGTCGTTCGCAGCTTTTGGGATGGATGCGGTCCCGGCCCTCTCCCAGAATTGGTCCGAGTCGTGCGAATAGCAGCTGGAGTCTCGCCCACTGATGTCTGTTTTACTGTTTTAAAAAACTTTTTATACTCGCTCTGCATCCTTAAGATTCCCTTTTTCGAAATCGCATGATCATCAGATCATCCATTTCTCTTTGGCTAATGCGTTCCCTTTCGCTCTGGAACTCAATGGTCTTTTTTTCCTTTAACTTTTCTAACATTTTCAGATCCATCGCCTTTTCGGCTAAAATCACTCGTTTGGCTTCAGCGACCTCTTGCAATTTAGAAATGCGGTCTTTGCACCTTTCAATTTTCAGGTCTTGTCCAACCAGAAAAAGATGAACTTGTTGAAACCCTTGCGGCGCAATAGGTTCTCCAGGGGTCATCAAATTTCCGCGCACTCGATGTGCTTGGGACTTTTGCTCAAACATTTCTGAAAGTTCCCTTTCGGCCACTGCAACATCCGCCGCCGCCGCTTGAAAATCGCGTTCCGCTAAATCCTTATAGGTTTTGCGAACGTCCAACACCTTTTGCAATTTAAATTTAAATCCCACTTCCTTCAGTCTACAGGAATTCATGGGCTGCCTCTACGGTCTGTGGCACTTTGGGGAAGTCTAGATTATTGTAACGACCTCAGAACCTTTCGCTCGAGCGTTTAGCGAGAGAGATTCAAAAGTTCTTGTACGGTAGCCGCAAACGTCGACGGATCGTCAACCTTTTGGCGTAAAAATGAATTCACTTGATCTATCATTTTCACGGCCCGGTCAATTTTAGGATTGGCACCCATTTTATAGGCGCCGATGTTAATTAAATCTTCGGCGTCCCGATAGGTGGCTAAGATTTCTCGCAATCGTTGAGCCGCCTCGACGTGCTCAGGTCGAGATACGGCTTTCATCACCCGTGATGTACTTTGCAAGACATCGATCGCAGGAAAGTGCGCCTTGTGCGCCAAATTTCTCGACAGCACAATGTGCCCATCAACGATCGATCGCACGGCATCTCCAATCGGATCATTCATGTCATCGCCGTCGACTAAAGTAGTATAGATTGCAGTTATGGAGCCTTCATTTTTAAATTTTCCCGGTCTTTCAAGCAATTTTGGCAG
>CALCCV010000640.1 GCA_937900305.1 uncultured Pseudobdellovibrionaceae bacterium
GCGGTATCCCCCGCTGAGTGATCGCATGGAGCTGCTAAAATGCGCTAATGACAAACCGAGAGATAGACCCATTTCTTGGAGTTGCCACAGCGGTTTATGGGCGTGTTGCAAAAGGAAATCTTCAACGGTGATGTCCAAATGCCAGTCAGACTCTTGCTCGAGGTAACCCACACGCAACTGTTGTGATTTGATGAGCTGACCAGAGTCTAGCTCCGCCGCTCCTGTGAGAATTTTGAAAAGGGTTGTTTTGCCGGCACCATTTGGTCCAATGAAACCTATGTGCTCTCCGGCGTTCACCGCGAGGTTGGCTCCGATCAAAAGTCGTTTTTCGCCGTATTGTTTTTCAGCATCTTGAATTTGTAGCAGGTTCATTGTTTTTTGTTTTAGCGGATGGGCATGGTGAGCGCAAGGGTTGAGTGGCGATCGAAATCTTGTTTGACCAGCCCGTGGGTCCAGCAACTACACTGACAGCTATGAAAGCCATCGTCGCCAAATTTGTCGAGTTTTATGAGCGGAATGAAACTAAAGTCGACCTCGGCTTTTTTGTCGGGGGCTTTCTCTTCGACATTGTGACCTTGTCAGATATTGACGATCCATTGGCCATTTTGCAGCAAGTGGTTTACCTGACTTTGATATTTTCAATTTTGATTTATGACGCCCTGGCCGCCAAAGGGCGATTTGTCGTGGGGCCGAAGCTCAGCAAGGTTTGGCAGTATCGTCATTTGGCTCTCCACTTTATTCTCGGAAGCTTGTTGAGCGTGTATTCGTTGTTTTTTTTGAAAAGCTCCTCGCTTTTTACGTCCATTATTTTTGTGTTGGCGATTTTGGGTATCATGATTGCGAATGAGCTTTCGATTGTGCAAAAAGGTGCGACTGATTTGAAGGTGGCTTTGGCCGTCGTGTGTTTGTTTTCATTTTTTTCAATGATGTTCCCGATTGCCCTCGGATTTGTGGGCTGGGTACCATTTTTACTGGCCGCGGCTGCAACCGGCGGAGTGCTCTATGGACTCTTTTGTATTCTTAGGCGCAAGATGGAGGACGATCGGTATTTGCTCAGGCACCTCGTGGGACCAGGCACTGTTGTTATTTTAGTTTTTTTTCTGTTTTATCTCATCGGTTGGATTCCACCAGTTCCGCTGGCCATCAAGAAGCTTGGAATTTACCACAATGTAGAGAAGATCGACGGCAACTACATCCTTTCGTATCAGAAAGCGTGGTGGAAATTCTGGCAAAGTGGTGCGCAAGATTTTTTGGCTGAACCCGGAGATCGAATTTATGTTTTTGTGAGCATTTTTTCGCCCACAAGATTTGACGATCAGGTGATTCTTCATTGGATGTACAAAGATCCTAAGAGAGGTTGGCAATCCACCGATCGAGTTCCCTTGAGAATCGTGGGTGGTCGACAACAAGGCTTTAGAGGCTACGCGACGAAACAAAATTTTCAAGAAGGAGAAGGTCGTATCAGCGTGGAGACAACCGATGGCAGAGAAATTGGTCGAATTTATTTTGAAGTCACCAGGCGGCCTGAAATTGATCAGCAGCGTTTTTTTGAAAACGAATCCTATTAACCTCTGAGTTGTAACAATTTTCAAATCGCTCGCTTTGGTAAGAAGCTGGGTTTTGGTCGAGGTTCTGCCGAATGACGTCGAGACAAGATCAAGACCATCTGCCAGAATAGCTTCGATGGGCGAGCGACAACAAAACACAACATTTTCTGTGATCGCATCTTATAACGGACCTATGACGGTCGAACATAAGTTACAGCATTCATTCGATGGCTCAATTCATATCAACGATGGAGTGGAGATGATTCCGACTTTAGCCAGAGGTCCCTCGGTTCTGCATGTTCATCCAATCGATGGCGTGGATCTTAAAATTCAAAGTGTTAGATTTTCAGCTCTTAAATCACTGTCGCATCAAGAGTTCATGACACTCTTTGGATACAATCGTGCGTGGATTCAAGATCGAGAGTTTTTGTTCCGCCAGCTGGTTTTGCCATTCGAGATCAAAGCATTTTTCTTGAAATCGGTTTCAAACTGGGAAGAGGTAGGTCTCTTGCAGCTAGGTGCATTTGAAGCCATGCTGATGAACCTGTCGAGAATTTTTCAGAAGATGGAGTCGGATGTCTACCAGGATTTTGATGACCTGAACGAGTGGCGAGACTCAGCGTCGATTCACGATGTTTTAAAATCAAGAATTGAAAATTTCTTTTCGCGCGCGTTTGTTAAAATTTTCATCTGGTCCACCAGAAAGATGAGCTCATCGATGATGAGTGAGATGAATCCGGCGTTGATTTGTGAATTTTTGATCGCTGAAATGGCCGGTGGCATCGATCGCTCCGTCGCACTCCAGCTGTTCTTGTGGGGCGAAATCAAATGGCTCGACCAATTGGGTGGGGAAGCGGATCCAGTCATATATGCTCGAGCACGAGACGCTGCCACAAATTTAAAGTTCTATCAGTCTCGCTTTCATCTGAAAAAGAAAGACGGATCGAAAGGAGCTGGGGCGCAACTAATGGCCGAAGGACAAAATATTTAAGGTCAATTGATGACCTTGTAAGATGGAAAAGCCTCAGCTTTAGGGAGCCAAATGTGAACCACAGTTCCGGATGGAGCCGAGGTTTCCCCTTGGACATGCGATTCGACTTCAATGCGTCCTCCAAGCGCATCCAGCATGGCCTTTACAAGGCCCAAGCCAATGCCACTGCCAGTTTCGCCATCTGTTCCCGGTCGCGAAAGTTTGTCTTCAGTTTCAAAAAGTTTGGTGCGCTGACTTATGGGGATGCCGACTCCAAAATCCTCAATCGAGATTTTGATCCACTCGCTGTCAAAGGCCGTTGCGGAAAATTTTATGGTGCTACTAGAATGAGAAAACTTTATCGCGTTGGATAAAACGTTGCTGATGATCGTGTGCTTAAGAATGATTGGATCGGCTTTTGCCATCAAATCAGGTGGAAAAATTTGAATATCTAAGTGCAAATCTTTTTGAATCAATTGATTGGTCAAAATAAATTGAGAATCCTGAAGGGCGTCCTTTACCAAAACAGGCTGAACAGATAGGTGCTCAATGGACCGATCAAACTGTTTGTGGCGCACGTGTTCGATAATGGCCTTTTGATGATAGGCCGCCTTCAAAAGTTTTTTTGAATCTTCGGTCGGAGCTCTTGAATTGGTTCGCTCAAGTAAAGCGATGATTCGGGTGAGGGGATTCGCCAAATCGTGACAAAGAATTTGAATGAATTGTTTTAAGCGATCATTGTTTTCTGCCTTAGCTTCGGCTGCAATCCGGGCGAAGTGGGACGTTCGAACTTGCAATGCCACCATTGAGGCCATCACCAACACACCAAGCATCATCAAAATTTCACTGATGTGCAGAGCTAAAAATGCATTTTCAGTCCAGCCGAGGACCACATCCAGTGTTAGTAGCCAACGACAAGACAGCACGATCGCGGCAGTGACGGTTAGCACTCCGGCTAATTTTTGTCGGTGTCCCGGCAGAAGACTCGCGATGGCAAAGGCAGTTAACGAAGTCAGTTTCAAAAACTCAACAATCTGGCCGAGGAGAATAAGGTCGGCGGCCTTCATAATCACCAGTGCGCAGGAGATGAATCCCAGAACGTTGATTGTTCGAAAGATCAGTTTCAAAGTCCATGGCGGTGTTTGGGCAAAAGAGCTGATGGCAAATCGACAGAAGCTCATCACCGTGAGAGCCATCATTATCAGTGGAATCGTGTCTTCGCGAAGAGCGGGAATAAAAACACTGAGGCCATTCGCAAAAAATGAGTACAGCGAAAAACACAGTGAAAATAAGGCGAAATCCAAGTACATCCGCTCTTTGGTAAAAGCAAACAACAAAGAATTGTACAGAACGATACAAAATAAGATGCCGATAAAAAACCCGCTAAAGATCAACTCAAGGCTGTTAGATTGATTGAAGGCAACACTGCCTGCCACCCGCAGGTGAGTGTTCAACGG
>CALCCV010000641.1 GCA_937900305.1 uncultured Pseudobdellovibrionaceae bacterium
GCGATCTTTTTGACAAGAGCAATGCGCCGCTGAGTCTGGCCAGAGGCGAGTCTCTCAAAGAGATCGCGGTGGAGATGTCGTTTCTTGTGACGAAAGCAAGGATCCGAGGTGGCTTGGGAGAAGTGACGAGAACAACGCCGACAGAAGAAGCGCTGGATGATTTCGCCATCCGAAGAGCGAGTGTACCGACCCGCCTTTTTGATAAAAGTCTCACCAGCTCCACAATAGGGACAAACAGATGAGTGGACTTCAGTTAGATGAGATTGAGCAAAAAAATCGCCCGGGTAGGGAGTCAGGCTGCAAGACATAGAGAGCATCTGAGCAACTTCTAAAACCGCTGAGGATCAATTCCTCCGGCCCTCATCCCGAACTTGATTCCAAATTCGGAGATGCAAACAAGTCCGCCAGTTTTTTTTATTTGCGAATCATTTTGATGTTTTTAACGATTTGCTGAAATGAAACAGAGCCCGCAAAATCGCAGAGAGGAGGAGCCATGGTCTCGCTATTTCCGTTGATCGAATATTGGTGGTTTTACCTAGCCTTTGTCGTTTTTGTGTTGGCCGTGCTGGCCATGGATCTGGGAGTTTTTCACAAAAAAGCTCATGAAGTCTCTGTGCGCGAGGCTGGAGTGTGGACCGCTGTGTGGATTGGCCTTGCGATTGTTTTTAATTTTGCTTTTTATCAGTATTGTCTATGGAAGTTTTCGGTGGACGAGCGTTTGCTCGCCATTCCCGGATTTGATCCAGCCCTTGCGGCTCGCCAGTCGGCCTTAGAGTTTTTGACAGGTTTCGTGGTGGAAAAAGCGTTGGCGATCGACAACATCTTTGTATTCGCAATTATTTTTTCGTACTTCACTATTCCCAAGATCTATCAACATCGGATTCTGTTTTTTGGAATTTTGGGCGCTCTGGTCTTTCGGGCGGGATTCATCGCGATTGGATCCTATCTTATGGCGTACAGTGCAGTGGTCGTAGTATTTGGTGTGTTTTTGATCTTCACCGGTCTCAAAATGCTCTGGCCTTCAAAAGAGGTCAATCTCGACGAAAATATTTTGATGAAGCTTTTAAAGAAAATTTTCCCCATCCACACGCAATTGGAAGGTGAAAAGTTTTTTTGGCGCAAGGAAGGCAAGTGGTTTGCGACGCCACTGTTGTTGGCGTTGGTCTTCATTGAGTTTTCGGACATTGTGTTTGCGGTTGATTCGGTGCCGGCAATCTTTGCTTTGACAGATGAACCTCTCATCGTTTTTACGTCCAATATATTTGCAATTTTAGGTTTGCGAAGTCTGTATTTTCTTTTGGCTGGGGTTATGGATAAGTTCACCTACATCAAGTATGGACTGAGCGGCGTTTTGGTTTTTGTGGGACTTAAAATGACTTATCTCAACTCTCTTTTTGACGGGCACTTTCCAATTTTGTGGTCGCTGGGAATCATTGGAGGATTGATTGGTGGATCCATTTTAGCATCTGTCTTCAAAGAGGCGAAAGCAAAGGCAAGGCGCCATGATTTGAAATAATTCGGTGTTGAACACTTCGGCTAAGTCAGGGTGAATGCCGTGAACGGCATTCATGTCAGGGTGTCATTGATATGAAAGTCGGTGGCAAATGCGCAATCATCGTGCCAGCCAACCTTGCGTATGGGAATGCTGGCGCAGACAAAGTCCCTTCGAACGCGATCATTTTGATAGAGTTCGAAGGGACTAAGGTCAAATAACATCTAAATAAAAACCTGCAAAAAACCTGCAATAGATGCCGCTGAAAAAATACTGAAAAGGAAATTACTGAAATGTGCAAGTCAGCCGGGTGTTCAAGATGAGCGAGTCTTCGGTCGTTTGAATTGGGGTTTGAGTCGTCAGAGTGGCGGTGTAGTGGGTGACCATCAGATTTTCAGGCTCAATGCGAGTCATATGCAAAGAGAGTTTCTCTACTGATTCGAATGAATTCTGGTTGCTGACATAGACATCGCCACGCTCGGCCGTGACGTTGACTGCGAACGTCGTCCCTTGATCTTCCGTATCGATGTCCACAGTGCTAGCGAGCAGGCCGGGCGCCGAAACACTGGCAGATCCCGGAATCAACAACACAGCCAATCTTTGTTTCGCTTCAGGAGCCGTTTCACAATAAAGCTTAAATGGACGTGGTTCAGCGGCGTGCAGGTTCAAGGCGGCCAAAGTGGTGATCAGTGCAGAAAGACCCAAAAGTGTTTTCATGAAATCTCCTTTGTGTTGATAGTTAGTTCCAAATTGCTAGCACGCTCCTCGAGTCTTGCCAAGAAGACGGGGATGATTCGTGGCGACGTTGACGGTTGTGTCTTTGCCGAAGTTTCTCAATCCGTTTCATAACGAGAAAATCACTTTGAGAATTTAAATCTGTGCGGAATGGCACGAAGTTCGTTGAGTCCATTGAAAATGTCGATCTCCCAAACACGAGACTTTTGGGCAGTGTCAAACCTTTGGTGAGCAACGTCTTAAGGGGAGATGAACCTTGTGATTTTTTTGCGAAGGCGCACGATAAGGGAGTCAACAGCGGTTCGTTATTACAAAGGACAAATGCATGAACGTCATTAAAAACATTCTTCGCGGGACTCTTCTCAGCGGCATGGTCGTCAGCCTCGCTGCCTGTAAGTTGATTTCAGATGAGGGCTCTTCCTCATCCAATGGGCCTGGCTCAGAGATGCCGACATCGGTGACTCCGGAGACAACTTATTCTGTCACTCCTGAGGAGCCTTCGGCGCCTGACACCGAGGTGCCAGTGACACCGGTCATTCCGGAGCCAGTGTCTGATGAAATTGGATCTGTTTCGATCAACAATGGCGATCCGATGACCAAGTTATCGAATGTGAGTCTTCAGCTCTATTTCTTTGAGCCGCGTGGCATGAAGATCTCTTTCAATGACAATTGCCAGGGTGGAACTTGGGAGGATTATTCAACTAGCAAGAGCGTTGCGCTGGTGACTCTGAATCAAGTTGCAAAAGTTTCAGTGCAATATTTGGACTGGGATCGCACGCCCACAGAATGTTATTCCGACAGCATTCTCCATGATGACAAAGGCCCCGAAATCATCATCTCTAAATATCCCCTTTCGGTCGTTGCCGAAGGTCAGATTGCTGAGTTGATTTATGAGGTCGGAGATGCCGGCGGGTCTGGTATCAGTAAAGTCAGCTGCACCATCAACGGGGTGACTAACGCGTGTCCAGAGGGTCGTAACACGCTGACCACCGCGCAACTTGCCGCTGGTGACTACACGTTCACTGTGAAATCGGAAGACAACCTCGGCAATCTTTCTGAAAAATCGGTGAACTGGAGGGTTTCTCCTACATATCGAAATGTGATTTCGAACTTCAATGTGAATGAATATCAAAAAGTGGACATTCTTTTTGTCATCGATGACTCGGGCTCAATGACTTACGAACAGCAATCGATGGCTCAACGGGTTCGCAACTTCTTGCAAATCATCCACGGGTTGGATTGGCAAATTGCCGTGACAACTACAGATCCACGGTCGGCTGCTGTGGCAGGAGATGGCAAATTGTTAGCGATGACAGGTTTGACCAATACCTTCATCTTAAAAAGTTCAATGGATGAAAATCAAGCTCAGCAAGTTTTGGGCAATACCTTGCAGCGTCCTCCGACGGGCAGTGGATCCGAACAAGGGATTCGAGCCACCTACCGAGCCGTCGAGCGGTATGTCAATGGTGGAAACAATCCTCAGCACCGGGCTTTGCTGCGATCAGGTGCTCACTTTGCAACTATTGTGATCTCGGATGAAGATGAGAGCGACAACACTGACAAAAATGACCCTGACAAATTGGTCTCTCTGGTTCACACCACCTTCAGTGGTCAGAAGAACTTTTCATTTCACTCCATCATTACGAAGCCAGGTGATACCGCTTGTCGCGAAACTTATGGGGCAGCCTATGGTGATCGTTACGACAAGATGTCGAAACTCACCAGCGGCGTGATAGGATCCGTGTGCGCCACTGATTACGCAGCTCAAGTTGAGGACATCGCGGACAACGTTCGCAACATGCTTAAAAGCTTGCCTTTGACTTGTGCGCCGATTGCAGGATCACCCATCGTAGTGAAACGAAATGGCGTGAGCTATTCCGGTGCCTTCACGGTTGACGGCATGAAGTTGAACTTCAGCGATATTTTGCCAGGTGGGGATTACGCCTTGGAATACCGCTGTCTCCTGTAGTTTTGTCACCTCTAGTTTGATCAATTCTGGCTCTAGATTTCAGGTCAGCGGGTGACAGGACAGCCTGTTCGTCGCACCCGCCTCGTCTCCCGCAAAGCCTTCGCTCGCGCTCACTCCAGGTGGCAGATGGCCAGGACCTGTTTCGCCCGTGTAAGGCGGGCGCTCTCTATATTTATATATTTATCTCAAATTCTGTGAGTGGGACAATCAGCCGCCCTAAACCCAGGCTGGCGCAAAACTTGAAATGTTTGGCGACAGTTGGAAGTTGGGCTTGTGAACGCGCATCTCATTCTGAGACAGCGCTAAAATCTTGACACCTGAGTGACCAAAATTGAGATCGATGAGCTGAATTTGAAAATGCTTGGCCTCTGTGTGGGTTTGCAAGGCTCTGCCTCGGCATGAGATTCGCATTTTGAGTCTGTCAGGAGGATCTCTCATGGCTGGAGCTTTCAGAAAGCTTCTCATTTTGACAATGGCAATCAGTGTGCTAGCAGCTTGCGGTAAGAGCAAGGATGGCAATCCTGAATTGCCAGCGCCAGCGCCTGCGCCAGTGCCGGAGCCTCCACCCGTGGGTGATGGCACCGGTGAGGATACTGGTGGATGGGAGCCTGATGGCGGTCATACGGTCACCTTTTATCCTGATTTAGCTGAATACAATACATTTGTGGCGGTAGCTCCTTTGAATCATCCAACGAATTTTAAAATCACCGTCGACCTTCAAAATTCGGGAACTAGCAACCGTTATGGTGGCGATGTGATTCTCTCCTATGTGGACAACGGCCAACAACGCAAAGGCACGTTGAGTGCCGAGACCGAAAAAGTCGAAAATGTTCATAGCTTGAATGACAATGGTAAGTGGGATGCACATTATAACTTCTGGCACACGATTGCCGGTAAGACAGTTTATTCAGGATTCTATGAAGATGACCTGGGCGCAATCGTATTGATCTTAGATGAAATGACTGACGAAGGGGATGCGTCTGGTGGAACTCTTTGGTCAGGCAAAGTTTATTATAAAAACTTTGCGACCGCGTATGCGCCGAAAAGTCCATATCGGTCGTGCTGGTTTATTCAAAATGATCATAAAAACTATGACTGCCGGGCTGACTCCATTATTAACAAATCAAGTACGATGCCTGGCAATGGTTATAGGTTACTCGGAACGTTTAGAGGACTTGACCCCTCGAAGGCTTTTCACTGAGTCACTGGCTCGGTGAAGGAAGGGGCGCCAGAAAATGGCGCTATTAGGTGAAAGGTATGAAAAGACAGTTGTGCACATTGCAAGCGCTCTTGCTGAGTCTCATTTTTGCCTTTGGCATGCTCGCTTGTAATAAAAAAAACGATGATCCGGCTCCGCTCGCGCCGAGTCCCGTGAATCCAATCGGCACTTACAATGGGGTTTGTGGATCTTGCAATTTTAGTCAGTATGTTCTGATCAATGCACCGTCACAGGCCCCGATGAAATCCGCCATTTTGACATTTCAATGGCAGGTGATTGGCGATGCAAACATCGCTCAGCAAGCCTCTTTTAGTGGCGCGACGAGTGTTGCGAAGGCTTATTATGGACCGGTGATGGTGACGGGAACTATTTCGGTGTCCAGCCAGACGATGGCAGGATTCTGCGTGATTCCGGCGGGCACTTATAACATTCAAACCGTTCAGGCTGGACAAATGCAGAATGCGATTATTTATGCTCCAGAGTTGATTGCGTCGGGCCCAATTCAATTTCGATTTTCGATTCCTGGAGCCGTTGGGATTGATAGCGACGGCAATGGCATCATCGATCGCATTGGTGGTCCTCTGCAAGTCTTGAATGTCAACGGCGGAGCTATTCCTGGTGGCTATTCCTCTTGCAGTGACAACGTCGGAGTTGTTCTAAATTGATCTTGTCAAACTCAGACACAGGGTATCGTCAGAGATCTTTCGACGGTCACTCTGTGTTTCTCGAGACATTGAACTGTCATTCAAAACTTTTTCGCTAGCGTCGCAACGCCGTCTGACGCATTTGATAGACAATCTGGCACGGATTGATTCTAATGTTTTTGATGGATTGGCCGCTCTGGATTGATTTTTTTGATGAATTGCAAAATGTTCGCGGGCGATCGCAGAACACCGTTCTTGCGTACAAACGAGATCTAGAGTTGTGGTTCACTTATCGTTCAAAAACTCCGACGGATGTTCAGGGCTTTTACGAATTTCTCAAACAACATCAGCTTTCGACTCGATCCCAAGCTCGCGTGATTTCGAGTGTACGAACTTATTTGCGGTTTTGTGAAACGCGCGGAGGGAAATCTCCAGAGTTGCGAGAACTCAGACCACCCAAAGTGAAGGTGGGATTGCCCAAAGCGCTGACGATTGAAGAGTTCGAAAAGCTTTTGATCTCTAGCCGCGTTGAAGACGAAGCCAAAACAAATCGCAATCGATTGACGCTGTTATTTTTATTTGGCACTGGCGTGCGTGTGACAGAGTTGATTGGTCTGAATCTTCGCGATTACCAAGCCACCGAAAAGTGGATCAAGGTTGTGGGCAAGGGTGGCAAAGAGCGACTGGTGCCGCTGACAGATCTCCTGGTCGAGGCCTTGGATAAATATTTGTCGGAGTTTCGCCCGCAGCTGGTCGGCAGTGACGACCCCGAATCCATTTTCGTGAATGATCGTGGCCATCGTCCTTCTCGCATCGACATTTGGCGCTGGCTCGCGGCATGGTCTCACAAAGCGGGCTTCGCTGAGCCGATTCATCCACATCGATTTCGCCATGGTTGCGCGACGGCACTTCTTGAAGGCGGCGCTGACTTGCGATCGATTCAAATGATTCTTGGTCACTCCAGTATTCAGACCACGCAGATTTATACAAACGTGAGCCAAAAACATCTGCGCGACGAAGTTTTGGCGAAACATCCCTTGGCCGAAGCCATTCCCGATCACCACCAATCACCAAAAGATGATGAGATTTTGACTTAGCCTTCGTGACAAAATGAGGGTGGGGCCCTTCGTGGTCGAATCCAAATGCCGAGCTGAAAAATAGGGCTGAAAAATGCGACTTAAAAAACAGCTCAAAAAACTGCTTAAAAAAAAGATCTGTCCGGATCCTGCCGCGGGGTTTGGGTTCCCTCCCACTTGCTAGCAAAGGCATCCGCCTCGCCGTTTTGCAGATCAAAGCAGAATGAAAGTTCAATCGTTGGCCAATGTTCGTGGAAAAACATGTCTCATTGAAGTTGAGGTGACCGTCCTCAAGGGGCTTCCCCAAATTCACATTCTCGGTTTGCCCGACCGAATGATTCGCGAGAATGAAATCAAAATTCGCTGCGCTCTGAAGCGACAAGGGTTTGAATTTCCAAAGGCTCAGCAGATTTTAGTAAATCTACGCCCCGCAGGTGCATTGAAAAGCTCGCGTGGTCTCGATCTGGCGATTGCACTCGGAGTTTTGATGGAGACCGCACAAATTCCCATAAATCTTTTTCCCGAAAATGCCGTTATCTATGGCGAGCTTGGCTTGAACGGAGATGTCTTTGCGCCTGAAGATTTGCTGGAGGTGCTCCATTCCGTTTCGGATGGTCCGCTGGTGACCGGCAATGTGGTTTCAGAGCGCATTTGGGATTCATTGAAACCCGTTCCGTCAATGGCCGTAGGCCCTACGGAGGCAAAGCTTCAAACCTGCGCGAGTGACGTGGGTGTGGTGAGTGATGGGATTGACGTGAGTGATGTGATTGATACGAGTGAAAACGACCATGCGGAAACTGGTGAATCCTACGGCGCTGCAAAAAAATCCTCGCCCAAAAATCAAAAATCGGTTTGGCTCATGGACCGGTTGAAAAATTGGGAAGAGTTGCGCACCTTCTCCTTTCGGAACGGCGAAGACATCTTTCGGCGACCGACCCTTCCGAATTTAAAATTTTCTTTGGCGGCAGCTCGACAACTTATGCTGATGAGTTTGTCTGGTGCGCACTCTCTTTTGGCCGGCCCTGCGGGAACTGGCAAGTCGACGATGATGTCGGTTTTACCATTGCTAGCCGAAACCCCGAACAGGGGTGAGACCCGAGAGATTGCTTTGCGAGATCCGCGTGCAGAGTGGCGACCGACGCAGCAACCTCACCATTCATTGAGTCTGGCAGGATTTTTGGGTGGAGGCACTCCGTTTCATGCAGGAACACTCTTTCATGCGCACCAAGGTTTTCTGTTGATGGATGAGCTGTTGGAGTTTCGACCAGATCTCATTGAGAGTTTACGACAACCTCTAGCGAGACAAGAGCTCTGCATCGATCGATTTCGATCCCAGACGCGATACCTCAGTCGGTTTCAAATGATCGCAACAACAAATCTCTGTCCTTGTGGTGACTGGTGTCCTGGCCGCATTCGGGCTTGTCACTACAATCACCAGCGGTGTTTTCGTCACTTGCATAAGTTGTCGGGTCCGGTTTTAGACCGATTCCATGCCCTGTTTTTCATCACGGAGCGAGAGGGACGATCAACAGCCCAGCTCTCACTGGCAGAAGTCCTGGAACGCATAGAGAGCGTTCGGCGGTGGAAGGAAGATTTGCAAAATAATTCGGCAGCTCTCTACGAAGATGTCGCAGATGGGATTTCGGTGCCGAAGGCCATCCAGGCTTACATCGATGGCGCGTCTCAGCGGCGTGAGGAGTCTCTTCGACTTCTGGCTCGGACTGCTGCGGATTTAGACCAGGTTCCGCGTCTACAAATTCGTCACTGGCGGGAAGCCCTCGAAATCTGCGTTTCGAATTTCCTGAATCTCAAGAAGGGCGATTGACAGCCTTAGATCTCAGAATTAACTTGGTTCTTCCCAAGTTGGTGATATGGCCGAGTAGTTAGGCAGCGCTCTGCAAAAGCGTGTACGGGGGTGCGAATCCCTCTATCACCTCCACTCACTACCCGGACATTTGATTTTTTATCCGCAAATGATTTTATTCACAAATGACTAAAGAGCACGTCCAAGGATATCGACGGTCACTTGGCAACTATCAGCTTGTTTGCATCGCACGTTGACGCCATTCTTCGCACCATTTGTGACTTCGACGTCGAGGCTGTCATAAATTTGTTTGGCTGCATCTCCAGTGATCTCAATTTCGATCACGTCGTCATTCATGATTGAGGAGGATTGGCCATGCTTAAGTTCGCCGGCTGAAGTGAGTCCGCCCATAGTCAAAATAAGAAATGAGATTCCCAATGCTTTTTTCATAATACGCTCTCCTTTGATTCTGTTTGCTTTGCTTTTTGTTCTGGTTCGGCTGTGGACACTACCACATTTATCTGCGCTTCTGGTGAGTTCTGTAAAAGATACTTAGGCGACGATGACTTGGGCCCCCAGCTCTCCATTTTATTTTCAGATTTATTGTTAGAGTTATTGCCCTGTAAGTCCGAGTA
>CALCCV010000642.1 GCA_937900305.1 uncultured Pseudobdellovibrionaceae bacterium
GTGCCAAATTAAAAAAAAAATTCCAAACTGGAACTGTGTTCTGATGTTACTTTAGTTCGACCAACTGGCATAAGAATGACACCAATCTCTTTATTTCGATTTCAGAGTTGTCGCCGGAAAAAGTCCCACCATCAATTGATAGACGTCGTCAGGTTCTTTTGTATTTGA
The DNA here is from genome assembly GCA_937900305.1 of uncultured Pseudobdellovibrionaceae bacterium. GTDB lineage: Bacteria > Bdellovibrionota > Bdellovibrionia > Bdellovibrionales > Bdellovibrionaceae > CALCCV01. Next base: position 169 of record CALCCV010000642.1, read on the forward strand.
TAAAAAGTCGGCCATTTCAATGCGAAACGCTCGAATTTTTTCTATCGCTTCCGGCAAAAGGTGGCTGTTGATGGGGATTGTCATGGCGGAGTGATGTCGATGCTCTTTCGGAAATTTTTCCAATGCCGAAAGGCATTTTTCGGCAATTTCAGTTATGAGGTGATGACGAATTTTTGATACGACGGGGTTTGGTTGCGATGAGGTGGTAGTTTGACCAATCTGTCTTTTCCATCCGCCATCTTTCCATTTTGTGATCCAACCCATTTCAAAAAATGTTTCAAGGGCCTTCTCTGCGTCATTTTGTGAGATGTTCAGTGTTTCGGAAATCCATTGAGCGTTTGGCTGGAATGTTGGCAAGTTAAGTAAGTCTAAAATAACGTAGTGGTACCAGCGAGAAACCCGACTGAACTCCTCGGGAGTTAGAATTGTATAGGCCCGAGCGAGAGGATCCACTTTGAGTGTTCGAAGTTTCTTACGCGTTCTGTACGTCACGAGAAAGGGTTCGAGTTCCTTTTCGGACATCTTGAGCGATTGGGCAAATCGGCGAATTGATTTTTCTCCGAGGGCCCTTTTGCCATTAATTATTTTTCGAAGAGTGGCAGGATCAGTTGATAGCGACTTCGCAAATGCCCGAAATGAGTAGAGTGGTCGCGCCGTTGCTCGTTTCTGAAAAACACTCATTAGGTGATTGCGAAAATCATTTCTGATGGGAGCATCGTAGCCCGAAAATTTCATCCTGGGGATATATCTTAAATATTTAAAATTAGCCAGGAGCGTCTCGTCGTTTCTCATTCTTATTTGGAGGATAGGTGAGGGCCGGTCTTCCGAGGGCAAAACTAATTGCCTCCAGCGAATGGTCCGTCGAAGAAAAAACCCCTTGAGATCTCGGGAAGATCTGAAATCATATTGCAAACAAAGGAGAATTTAATGATTTGCCGTCGGGTCTTTTTCGCATCTGTGATTGGGCTGTTGTTATCACTCGGTGCCTTTGGCTGCGCTCATTCTTCCTTCAGTTCTGGAACCAGCGCTGCTCCTCGAAATCCAACTAGCTCGCAAGAGAGTTTTTCAAAAAAACACGGAAAGTGCGTGGTGGTGAATCCGGACCAAAGCTTTCTACCATTCAGTCCCGTCGCCTTGGAATTTACGGTGCCTTTCGCAGAGGTCTTAACCGATGAAGATCAGTCTCCCGAACTTGAAGACGTTAAAAAATCAAAAGAAGGTGAAGTTAAAATTAAGGATCAAAATTTTGTGGCTTATTCGTTCCGAATGCCAAACAACGACCCTGCCATTTACTTTGTTGGACCCTCCGAGGAATACACGCTTGTGAACGTGAACGATAACAACACGACCGCTACGTATCGGCTCTTCACGGGTTTCAAAAATACCCGTGGAAAGGCGAATCTGTTGACCGAACTCAAGTGCACGAACTACCAGTGAGTCGGGCAGTGAGTCGGGTGGTGCTGTCGCCGATCTAGATTCATTTTCCAAAGAGGTTTAAATCTAAAATTTCAACTGGCTCCTGCGGTCCGCAAATCACGGGCGCAAGCACAGCCATCGTCGAGTCAACGAACACTCTTCGGGAGCTCTCATTTTGAGCCAATCAGTACGGCCAGTTGGCCCGCACCAATCATTTATCGCCGCGTCTCCATAGGAGACCTCGCAGTCCCCTTGTAAAAACCCATGCAGCTGTTCTCAGGGGACTTATTGCAATACTTCATCTCAGTGCGAGTCAAACTCGGCCAACTTCACTTCAGATTGCCAATGATTTAGCCGATGTAAGTCTTGTCTGTCTAGAGGTACCTAGGAGAAGGATGCTGATGCGAAGAGGACAACTCCTTAATCAATTTAAGCATTTCAATTTGACTCTGGTTTGGGCGGTGGTTCTTATTGTTCTTTCCGCCTGCTCTGAAAAAGGCGAGCTAGAATATTTCAACGGTGGCCCTCAGAGATCTACTAGCTCACTTCAAGGAAAAGCTTTGATGTTTGAGGCGGGCTCACAGGCCATCTCTAGCTTTTCGCAAACAATACTGACTTCGTGTGCCGATAAAAAGGTAACCCTTCACAAAGTCAAAACTGATGGCACCATTGATGTCACAGTTGTCGGTGAGTCAGAAGTTGATGACGATGGAAATTTTAAAATTCCAGGGGCCAACGCCTTTGCCATTGCCGAAGGCGGTGTGATCAACTATGTGCTTAAGGCCAAAGGTTGTGAGCAGGAATTTATTCGCCCGGTCACTGATTTTTCTGAGCAAGACATTTCCATGGGCACGACGTTTTTGGGTTTTATCCATTACGTTGATAACTCGAGTAAAACCAATTTAAATTCCATGACCATTGCTGACGCTAAAAATCTCATCGCCAGTCTTTCCGAAGTCAACGGTTTGGATTTAAATGCTAGCTTTAACACCATCGTGAGTGATGCCTCCAAAAAACAAGCTTTTGAAGCCCTGACGGGAATTTCGCTGAGCCAACTTAAAAATATCCCACCTCAATCGGTGACCACGACCTTGCCTTCGGTGATCAAAGAGGGTCAGAGTCATATTCTTACAGCAGAGGCCATTCATTGGTATTCAGGTTATCAAAAGGCGTATAAGTGGAAAGTCGATGGCAACGATCTTGCCAGTACGGGCCAATTCACCTGGAGTCTGGATAAAAACTCTCAAGGAGCCCATTCCATTGTTCTCACCATCGGTCAAGACAATGGCTCTGGCGCCATTGATCTTACAAAACCCGTTTTTCAAAAGACGATCACGTTGATAGCTGAGAACACTTATCCAGCTGTCGCACCGATCATCTCAGCACCTCAGTATGTAAACACCTCAAGCGTTGCAGTCAGTATCACAACCGGTGCGGCGTTTGTAAATTGTGAGACTTTTTCATCTATGGCTCTTGTCGAAGGATTCTTACCGCCGCAGTCTCCTTCAGAATATACAAAAACTTGTGCCACCGTTGGAACTCAAACCGAAAGCTTTGCTTTATCACCTTCCGTTAGCACGAAATACATTTCTCTTTGGACCAAAGATGCACAGGGGAATATCTCTGAAACTTCGCACGGAACCTTTGTCACCATTGATCAAACGGCGCCGACGGTTTCGATCAGTGATATCACAGGCACAAAATCGGCAGGCTCAAGTCTGAATGTCAATTGGGATGGCGCCGATAGCAGTGGGCTCTCGGAGCTCAATCTTCAGTATGCCGCAGATGGCACTACTTTTGTCGATGTCGTAAATCTTTTAACCAATGGCGCTTCTCCGTACGTGTGGACGGTTCCGTTTGATCAAATCACAACGGCTAAATTTAAAATCACGGCGACTGACAACGCTGGGAATAGCAATTCAGCCCTCACGTCTAGTTTTGCAATTGATGCCTCTCTACCAGGCCCACCCTCGGCCACACTTTCCGGAGCACCAACGATAACTAATGGCAGCTCCTTCACTGTAGCCATTGCAATGAGTGAGGCCGTTACGGGCCTTGCTTCCAGTGATTTCGTTGTCACCAATGGGGCGGCTTCAAATCTTGTGCAGATCAACCAAGGGTCTTACACGGTCGATATCACGCCAAGCATTGCCTCTGGAAGTAGTGGCACAGTGACCGTTAAAATCCCGGCCGGAACTTTTCAAGACGTGACAGCCAATGTGAGTGTTGCAGACTCAAACACTCTCAGCACGACGGTGGATAAATTATCTCCGAGCGTAACCTTATCCTCAGTCTCTACCAGCCCTACAAATGGATCCATTGCCGTGACCGCAACGTTTTCTGAAAGTGTCACGGGCTTTGCGGTGGGTGACGTGACTGCGTCTAATGCGACCGTCGGTGCTTTTGCAGGCTCTGGCACGACCTATACGTTTATCGTCACCCCCACAATTGCAAATGGTGCCTCTGGCACCGTTGCGATTTCTGTAGGAAGTGCTCTCGTGCAAGATGCGGCGACCAATGACAATGTGGCCTCAAATGCACTTTCGTTCACTATAGATAATATAGTTCCGACGGTCACACTCACTTCTGCTACGGCAAATCCAACCAATGGCACAATGGCTGTCACTGCGACGTTTTCTGAAAGCGTTACTGGCTTTGTGGTGGGTGATGTGACTGCGACCAATGCGACCGTTGGTGCCTTTGCAGGCTCTGGCACCACCTACACCTTTGTGGTCACGCCCACGATTGCAAGTGGTGGCTCGGGAACAGTTGCGATTTCTGTAGCCGGTGGTGTGGCCCTCGATACCGCTTCTAATCCAAACACAGCCTCAAACTCTCTTTCTTATTCCATTGATAAGATAGGGCCCACGGTGAATTTGACTTCAAGTACGGCGAATCCAACTAATGGAGCCATTGCCGTCACTGCGACATTTTCTGAAAGCGTGACTGGATTTATTGTGGGTGATGTGACTGCGACCAATGCAACGGTCGGAACTTTTACGGGCTCTGGGACGACTTATACGTTTGTTGTTACCCCAACTATTGCGAGCGGCGCCACAGGAACGGTGGTCATCTCGGTTGCAGCAAACGTTGCTCAAGATGCTGCCACCAATGACAACACAGTGTCCAACTCGCTTTCTTACTCTATAGATAAGGTCATTCCCACTTTGGCCCTCACATCCACAGACCCTGATCCCACCAATGGCAATGTCACCGTGACTGCGATTTTTTCAGAAAGTGTGACGGGATTTGATAGCTCTGATCTCACTGTCGGCAATGCCATCGTCACCTCCTTTAGCGGAAGTGGGACGACTTACTCATTTCTGATGGCACCGATCTCAAATAACTCGGTCACAGTTCTTGTGGCCGCAGGCTCTGCCCAAGACGCTGCTGGCAATACCAACTCTGTTTCAAACACACTCTCCCGCACCTATGATGCGATTCAACCGACGGTGACACTGACCTCAGCAACAACCAGTCCCACTAATGGCGCAATTAGCGTGACAGCCACATTTTCAGAGATCGTCACAGGCTTTGATGCTACTGACGTGACTGTCACCAATGCCAACGTCGGAGCGGTTGCAGGCTCTGGCACGACTTATACTTTTACGGTGACTCCGACAACAGCCGCAGGCGCCACAGGGACTGTCACTATTGCCGTGCCTATCAATAAAGCCATTGATGCTGCCACCAACCAGAACTTAGCTTCAAACACTTTAACATATTCGATTGATAAAGTGGTTCCAACGGTGGTGCTGATGTCAGCAGCCACTGATCCCACAAACGGCACAATTTTAGTGACTGCGACATTTTCAGAAAGTGTGACAGGTTTCACCTCAAGTGGAGTCACCGCCACAAGTGCAAACGTTTCGGCAGTCTCAGGCTCGGGGACCACTTATGCATTTAACGTCGCTCCAACAACGGCTGCCGGTGGCACAGGCACCGTGACCATCCAGGTGGCAGCAAGCGCTGGGCAGGACTCAGCCGGTAACGACAGCACGGCCTCAAACACGCTCACTTACTCGATAGATAAAGTGGTTCCGACCGTGGCTTTGACATCAGCGTCTTCTGATCCCGCAAGCTCAAATGTGACCGTTGCAGTGACTTTTTCAAAAAGTGTCACAGGATTTGATTCAACTGATTTCACTTTATCGAATGGCACCGTTTCCTCAGTTTCTGGCTCTGGAACCACCTACTCCGTTGTCATTGCCCCGACGGTGGCAGCGCAAAGTACGGGAACATTATCGGTTCAAGTCGACGCCAGCAGCGCGACGGACGCCGCTGGTAACGCAAACTCAGCGTCTAACACCTTAACACGCTCTATTGACATGCGGGGACCTACGGTCACTTTATCCTCTGCTGCAGCTACCACAGTCACAGGCAGTTTTTCGGTGACTGCAACGCTGTCTTTAGCTTCGTCTGACTTCACATCAGGTGATGTCGCTGTCACCGGCGGTACTGTGGCAAATTTTAGCGCGGGCTCTAGCACAAGTTACACGTTTGATGTCGTCCCTGCCGCTCAGCAAGCCAGTCCAGGTGCCATTTCAATTTCTGTTGCAGCGGGGACTCTGACTGGTTCAGCTCTTGGAAATGCCAATACGGTTTCCAACACGCTCACACGAACGGCAACGACTCTCACACAAAGCTGGGGCACCAATCTGACTTCCAGTGACGCGACTGTATTCCCGGTCACAACAGGAGTGGCCTCGCTGAGCTCGACCAACCTCACGCAAACTGATTTTACGGCGGGTACCCACGTAGGGACCGTGGGCACGACTGCAAAGCTCACATTGAATCCGACGTTGCCGAGCCCGAGGGAGTTGGACAGCAGCTGGGCGCCGAAGTGGAGCAATGTCATTGGCTATTGGAAGTTGGACGGCACCGGTGCCATATCCAATGGTGCGGCAATCACGGCCACCGTCGGAAGCAGCGGTTCAGCCGTTAATGGGTCTGGTGCTATGACTTATCAAGCGGCTAAGGTGGCAACAGGTGCGACCCTTGATGGAGCCAGTGACTATATTCAAGTGCCTGACTCTGGAACTGAGTTCGAGCCGGCGAATATCACTGTCATGGCTTGGGTGAATCTCTCGGCTTACCCCGCAAGTGCTGGAACTGGCGCAGTGGTCACTAAACCACGGGGCACTCCCGGAACAAATGGGGCCTGCTATCGCCTTTCCATATATGATGTGACCGGAAGACCTCAGATTTATGCTAGATCCACGGCCCTAGGAACTGTCACCGCTACAGCCACCAATGGCATTTCTCTGAGTTCATGGCATCACCTTGCTATGACAGCCGATGGAACAAATCTGAATTTGTATGTAGATGGGTCACTATCAAAAACCATTGCCTTTGCAGCCAGTCTTGAATGTTTGACATCTACGGGAGCCCTTTCGTTTGGAGCCTATGACAATGGTGGATTTATAAGTTTTCTCAACGGAAAAATAGATGATGTGACCATCCTCAACACGCCTTTGACGGCCTCTGAAATTCAATACGTGTACCAAAAGCAAAATCCCAGTGCCACACAATCTGAACTCGATTCCACATGGACACCACAATGGAACAGCCTTGTTGGGCACTGGAAGATGAACAATGATTGGAATGATTCCACGGGCAATGGCAACAATTTGACAGCTTTTGGAAATGCCACCTTTGCCACTGCAAAATTGGGAAGTTACAGTGCCGCTTTCGATGGAACTGGAGACTATGCAACAAAGACTGCACCTACAAACTTAGATATGACAACGTACACTGTGAGTGCTTGGATCAATTCAGGTGCGAAATCTGATTTTAATGCGATTGCGGCCAAATCCATCTCAACGAGCAATAGAACATTTTGGTTAGGATTAGATTCCACCACAGGGGCTCTTAGTTTAAAAGCCTCCTCAGGCGGTGTCGCTCACGTTTGCAGTGTCATAGGGACTACAGATCTAAGATCGAAAGGATGGGTCTATGTCACAGGTGTTCACTCCACTTCGAGCTGTTCAGTTTACGTCAATGGAGTTCTTGAGGGAATAGATTCTACAGCAGGCACCCCTGAGGGAGTTGGTGCGAGTTTGTACGTAGGAAGAGATACGGGCGCGACCGCTCGGGATTTTAATGGTTCTATTGATGAGCTAGCTATTTGGAATACGTCTTTGACGGGGGACGAGATTCTCAAAATATACAATCGCCAAAACACTAAATTTGGTGGACTTTACACTTCTTCAATTACGGCAACCCCCGTATCCTCTTCGTGGACAAATTTCAAATGGCTGTCTTCACTTCCATTTTATAAAGAGTTCCCCGGCGACACCAACGCTGACGCCACACCCGACAGTGAGTCTTCGGCAGAGTACTCGGGAGTATCTGCGAGCTCTGGTCAGAACCTTGAACTGTTATGGCATTTGAATGAGTCTTCTTGGGTCAATCCGAATTATGACGCCATTGATAGTTCTGGTAAAAATCGTCCTGGAGTCTCCGGGACCGGAACGATCTCAAGCGCCGTAGGAAAACTCAAGGGTGCAGCCAATCTCAACGTAGCCAACAACAGAATTCAAAGCGCCGGTTTTGATCTGGGTGCCATCGGGACCATGAGCACTTTTGCATGGGTGAAACTTCACGTAAATCCGCCATTCGCTGGTAACGTGGGTTTGACAAGCAAATTTGTCACCTCTGGCTCTGCCTTCGATTTCTATCTGGTGTCTACAGGAGCCTTAAGAGTCAGTTTGAGCAACGGCGGAACTTCTCATATTGCCCTAACAACGACCACCACCTTCAGCGACTGGGATCAATGGCATCACGTCGGATTCACCTATGACGGTGCAAACGTCAAGATCTGGAGGGATGGGGCACTCATCGCCACCTCTGGATCAGAAACAGGAGTCTTGAATTCTGGCTCCGGCGGCTTTAGAGTTGGTTGCACGTCCTCATGTACGGGTACTTATTTGAATGGCTTGCTCGATGAGGTGGGCCTCTGGTCTCGGGCACTTGCTCCTTCAGAAGTGCTCGAGTTTTACCGCCGCGGTGCGAATCGCAACAAATTCCAATTCCGCAGCTGCGCTCAATCTAATTGCTCGGATAAAACGGATGCGGATTGGGTTGGTCCCGACAAAACGCCTTCGACGTGGTTCTCTGAACTTCATAACATGGTGTCGGTGGCCTCTACAGGTGATGGTTCAGGCGTCGTCAACCTGACCGCACCACTTTTAGACTTCAGCAAATGGATTGCCGCAGTTTCGGGCTGGACATTCGCGCCGACCCCTGCAAAGTATTTTCAATACCGTGCATTGATGGAATCAGATGATGTGAACAATCTTTGTTTGGATGGCTCAAGTAACGCGATCACATGCATGCCTGATATCACGTCAGTGACCCCAACCGCAGAACTCAGTCCCGCGCCTTATATCACATCGGTGACGGGCACTTCATTTTACACGACGATCTCGTCTTTGAGTTTTACGATTTCGGGAGCGTGCGCCTCAGATGCGAACTATCCTGTAAAATACCAACTCTCCAAAGATGGTGGTTCAACATATCAATATTATAATGGGAGCGCCTGGGTTGCGGCGACAGCCGGAACCTATTCTACAGCTAGCACACAAGCACAGATCACGGCAGGACTTAGCACTTTCACTTGTTCAAGCGCGCCTTGCACTTTGATGGCCAGATCCTATCCTGGAACGAATGCGGCCAATAGCTGTAGCATCAGCGCCCCTGTGGTATCGATAAATCGATTTTAGGGCGGAGCTAAATGCAATTTCACTCCGGTGCAGCTCATCCTAATGAGATTCGGTTGCTACCGGCTTGATGATGATCTTGCGTTTCGTTAGGTTATCAGCCGGAAGAAAATTCGTGCTTGCACCTCTAAGGTAAACCAAATATCGATTCAATTCCATCAGCAGCTTGGTTTTCTACCAGGAAGACGGTCGTGGTAAAGTTCAGTTCGAAAAACTGCTGCGATAACCCTCGAGAAGTGACCATGAATTTTTTCGGAATTCATTGAATAACTGGATTTAACTTACT